>NZ_JBMGQR010000035.1:0-41175 GCF_049059935.1 Solicola agrisoli
TGGTTCCTGCGCTCGGACGCGCCGGTGGTCGGGGCGGCCGGCGTGCTCGAGGCGCTGTCGCTCAAGATCGGCGTCGTGCTCCTCGTGGTCGGCGTCCTGCACTTCCTCAACCTGTTCGTGCTGCTCGGCATCCGCAACGGACGTCGCGACCGTCAGATCGCCGCCGCCCGCGTCGGAGCCATGCAGCACCCGGCTGCGTGGAGCACCCCGATGCCCGCCGGGCACCACGGGCAGCCCGGAGCCGGACGGTGACCGAGGGCGGCCGGGGCGAGCAGACGCGCCAAGCGATCCTGGACGCGGCGCTCGCCCTGTTCGCCGAGCGCGGGTACGACAAGACCACGATGCGCGCGATCGCCACCGAGGCCGGCGTCTCGGTGGGCAACGCGTACTACTACTTCGGGTCCAAGGAGCACCTGATCCAGGGCTACTACGACCAGATCCAGGAGCGCCACGCCGAGGCCGCACGCGCGGCACTGGCCGGCAGCGACGACCTCGCCGTGCGGCTGTCGGGCGTCCTGCACGCCTGGCTCGACGTCGCCCAGCCCTACCAGGGCTTCGCCACCCAGCTGTTCCGCACCGCGGCCGACCCGCGCAGCCCGCTCAGCCCGTTCTCGGCCGACTCCTCGCCGGCCAGGGAGCGTGCGGTGGCCACGATGCGCGAGGCGGTCGAGGGCTCGTCGATCGGCCTCGACCCCGCCCTGCGCCCGTCGCTCCCGCACCTGCTCTGGCTGCTGCAGATGGGCCTGGTGCTGTTCTGGGTCTACGACGACTCGCCCGGCGCCAGGCGCTCCCGCGAGCTCGTCGACGGCCTGGTCCCGCTGGTCGTCCGCGTCCTGCGGCTGTCGCGCCTGCGGGTGCTCCGCGGCACCACCGCCGACCTGCTCGCGCTGCTCGGACGGCTCGGCCTGCCGTCGGCGGAACCGGACGGCGGCGGCGCGCGTCCGTCCAGGTGATGACCACCGCGGCCGACGACTTCACGACCTTCGGGCCCTCCCACCTGGGGGCGCTCGGGGTGCTGCTCGTCGGCGCCGTCGCGGTGGTCCTCGTCGGACGGGCCCAGCGCGGGCGCCCGTCCGCGGTCGTGCTCAGCCGGGCGTTCGCCGTGCTCATCCCGGTGTTCACCGTCCCGCTGCAGCTGCTGCAGCTCACCCCGGCCGAGTGGGACCTCGGCACGTCCCTGCCGTTCCAGCTGTGCGACCTCGCCTGGGTGTTCGCCGTCCACGCGCTGTGGACGCACCGCCGGTGGTCGGTGACGCTCACCTACCTGTGGGGCATCACGCTGGTCACCCAGGCGATGATCACGCCCGACCTCGCCACCAACTTCCCCGGGGCCCGCTACCTGATGTTCTGGGCGATGCACCTGCTCATCGTCTGGGCGTCGGTCTACCTGACGCTCGGCCTCGGCATCGCGCCGCGCTGGCGCGACCTGCGCACCGTCGTCGCGATCACCCTGACGTGGGCCGTCGCGGCGTTCTGCTTCAACGTCGTCGCCGGCACCAACTACGGCTACCTCAACGCCAAGCCCGCCCGTGGGTCGGCGCTCGACCTGCTGGGCCCCTGGCCGGGCTACGTGCTGGTCGAGATCGCGATCGTGATCGGCGTCTGGACGCTGCTCACCTGGCCGTGGGCGCGTCGGGAGAGCCGGACGTACCAGGGCGACGGCGACCTCGCCCGCCCTTGACGGGCCACCGTCCGTTCCGTCACGGTTCATCCCGACCCCCCAACGCCGTGGCCTCCGGGTCACCCACCGTCACTGGACTGGTGCCCATGACCCTCCGTACCCCCCTGCGCGCGAGCGCCCCGGCCGCCGTCGTCGCCACCGCGGCCGCGCTGCTCGTCGGCCTCGTCGGCGTGCCCTCCCAGGCCGCGAGCGGCCCGAGCGCCGCCGTCGCCGCCACCTCCGACCGTCACGGCAAGACCGACGACACCCTGGTGTTCGGCCACCGCGGCGCCTCGGGCTACCGCCCCGAGCACACCCTCGCGTCCTACAAGCTCGCCATGGACATGGGTGCCGACTACGTCGAGCCCGACCTGGTGAGCACCAAGGACGGCAAGCTGGTCGCCCGCCACGAGAACGAGATCGCGACGACCACCGACGTCGCCGACCACCCCGAGTTCGCCGACCGCAAGACCACCAAGACCATCGACGGCGTCGCGCTCACCGGCTGGTTCACCGAGGACTTCACGCTGCGCGAGCTCAAGACGCTGCGCGCCAAGGAGCGTCTGCCCCAGACGCGCCCGGCCAACACGCGCTACGACGGCCTCTACGAGATCCCCACCCTCGAGGAGGTGATCGCGCTGGTGAAGAAGGAGAACCGCCGCCGCGGCACGAACGTCGGCATCGCGCCGGAGACCAAGCACCCCACGTACTTCCAGGGCATCGGGCTCGGCCTGGAGCGCCCGCTGCTGCGCACCCTGGCCAAGGCGGGCCTGGACAAGAAGCGCTCCAAGGTGGTCATCCAGTCCTTCGAGACGACCAACCTCAAGTACCTGAACGCCCGCACCCCCGTGCCGCTCGTCCAGCTCACCTCGGCCGCCGGCGCCCCGTACGACCTCGTCGCGCAGGGCGACCCCCGCACGTGGGCCGACGTCACCAGCGCCAGCGGACTGCGTCAGGTGGCCAAGTACGCCGACTGGCTCGGCCCGGAGAAGAACCAGGTGATCCCGCGCGACGCGGCCGGCTTCCTGGCCAAGCCGACGACGATCGTGCGCGACGCCCACCGCGCCGGGCTCGACGTGGTGGTCTACACCTTCCGCGACGAGAACCAGTTCCTGCCCGCCGACTTCCGCGACGGCACCGACCCCAACACCAAGGGCGACTCGTTCGCCGAGTACCGCGCGTTCCTCGCCACCGGCATCGACGCGATCTTCACCGACCAGCCCGACACCCTGGTGGCCTACCTCGAGCTGCAGGACGAGGCCGCCTGACGCCCGGTGCTCACCGCCCTACGCTGGGGCGGTGAGCACCGACGCGGGCACCCAGGTCGAGATCGAGACGCCCGACGGGCCGATGCCCGCCTACCGGTGGCTGCCGCCGTCGGGCACCGGCCCCGGCCTGGTGCTCGTCCAGGAGATCTTCGGCGTCTCGGACTACATCCGCTCGCGCGCCGCCGACCTCGCCGCGCTCGGCTACGTCGTGCTCGCGCCGGAGATCTACTGGCGCCTGGAGCGCACCACCGTCGACGAGTCGCGCGACGACGTCCTGCAGCAGGCGATGGGCCTGGTGCAGCAGCTGGACTGGGACGTCGCCGTCCAGGACGGGGCCGCGGCGCTCGACCACCTGCGCGCCGACGAGGCCGTCACGGGCGGCACCGGGCTGCTCGGCTTCTGCTTCGGGGGAGGGCTGGCGTTCGCCGTCGCCGCCGAGCGCGACCCCGACGTGCTGGTCAGCTACTACGGGTCTGCGCTGCCCGACCTGCTGCACCTCGCCCCGCAGGTGACGGCGCCGAGCCTGCACCACGTCGGCACGTCCGACGCCTACCTGGGGCCCGAGGTGGTGGAGCGGATCCGCGCCGCCGTGGAGCGTCCGGGCGTGCGGTTCGAGACCTACGAGGGCGCCGACCACGCCTTCGACAACCCGATGCCGGCCTTCCACCACGCCGACGCGTCGGCGCGGGCCTGGGCGACCACCGCGGAGTTCCTCGCCGAGCACCTGCCCACGACCTGACGCAGGATGGTCGGACCCCCGACCCCGGAGCCCCCATGCGCCTCGTCCGCCCCGTCCTCCTGCTGCTCACCGCCGCCGCGCTCGTCCTCGTCGGCGCCTCGCCGTCCGTCGCCGCGTCGCCCGACACCTACCGCCTCCCCGACGGCTTCCAGCCCGAGGGGATCGCCACCGGCCCCGGCCGCACCGCCTACCTGGGCTCGCGCGTCGACGGCCGGATCGTGAAGGTCGACCTGCGCTCCGGACGGGTCTCGCCGCTCGCCGCCGGCCCCGGCACCCCGTCGCTCGGCCTCAAGGTCGACGGCAAGCGCCTGTTCGTCGCCGGCGGCACCGGCGGCGACGCCCGTGTGCTCGACACCCGTACCGGCCGCACGCTCGCGTCCTACGACCTGGCGACGGCGGCCGAGAGCTTCGTCAACGACGTGATCGTCACCAGGGACGCGGCGTACTTCACCGACTCGCGCAACCCCGTGCTCTACAAGCTGCCGCTCGGCCGCAAGGGCGCGCTGCCGAAGCAGTCGGCGGTGGAGCGCATCGACCTCACCGGCGACCTCGTCTACGGCGAGGGCAACAACGCCAACGGCATCGAGCGCACCCCCGACGGCCGGGCGCTGCTCGTCGTCCAGTCCAACACCGGTCTGCTGTTCCGCGTCGACCCGCGCACGGGCGTCACCCGCACGGTCGACCTCGGAGGCACGTCGCTCGTCAACGGTGACGGCCTGCTGCTCGAGGGCCGCACCCTCTACGCCGTGCAGAACCGGCTCAACGCCATCGCGGTGCTGAGGCTCGACAAGCGCGGCACCGCCGGCGTGAAGACCGGCGAGATCACCGACCGGCGGTTCGACGTGCCCAGCACCGTCGCTCGCGACGGCCAGCGCCTGCTGCTGCCCAACGCGCGGTTCACCACCCCGCCCACGGCGACCACCCGCTACGACGTCGTCGCGGTCCGCGCTGGCCGATGCTGAGCACCCGTCCTAGGGTCGGCACGAACGCCGACCACGCACCCCCGAGGAGAGCCCGATGATCGTCATCACCGTCCGCTTCAAGGTCAAGCCCGAGCACGTCGACGGCTGGCTCGACCGCGTCGAGTCCTTCACGCGCAACACGCGCGCCGAGGAGGGCAACCTGTGGTTCGACTGGGCCCGCAGCGTCGACGACCCGAACGAGTTCATCCTGCTCGAGGCGTTCAAGGACGACGGCGCCGAGGCGCACGTCGGGTCCGACCACTTCAAGCAGGCCATCGTCGACCTGCCCCCGGCGCTCGCCGAGACCCCCCGCATCATCAACTTCCAGACCGACGGCGACGACTGGTCCGAGATGGGCGAGATGAAGATCTAGGCCCTGAGGCGCCTGGCATCCCGACCGGCGACGTTGCTCGCCGCTCGACGAACGAACCCGGTTCGCCTTCGCGGCGGCGCCTCGCCGGTCGGGCGCCAGCCACCTCAGGGGGTTTCGATCGTCCAGGCGTCGGCCTAGCCTGGCGGCATGTGCCGCAACATCAGGACCCTCCACAACTTCGAGCCCGCCGCCACCGAGGACGAGGTGCACGCCGCCGCGCTGCAGTACGTCCGCAAGGTGGCGGGCACGACCAAGCCGTCGCAGGCGAACGCCGAGGTGTTCGAGCGAGCCGTGCAGGAGATCGCGCACGTGACGCGCCACCTGCTCGAGGACCTCGTCACCTCGGCGCCGCCCAAGGACCGCGACGTCGAGGCCGCCAAGGCCAAGGAGCGCTCGGCCAAGCGGTTCGCCACGGCCTGATCGCGCCGCCGCCTCAGAGGTGGCGGTGCATGACGTGCAGGCCGACCCGGCCGAGCGTGCGGTGCTCGTACGCCTCGGGCACGGTGCCGACGATCGTGAACCCGAGGTCGTGCCACAGCCGCACGGCCACGGTGTTGGTCTCGACCACCGCGTTGAACTGGATGGCGGCGTAGCCCTCGTCGCGCAGGGCGTCGACGACGTGCTCGCCCAGCGCGCGTCCCACGCCGCGCCCGCGGGCGGCCGGCGACACCATGAAGCTGGCGGTGCCCACGTGCGAGCCCCGCGCCGGGCGGTTGGGTCCGTACTTGGCGCTGCCGAGCACGGTGCCGTCGTCGTCGACCGCCACGACGCAGCGGTCGGGGGCCGGTGCCATCCACAGCGCGCGGGCCTCGTCGGACGTCAGGTGGTCGGGGTAGGCGTAGGTCTCGCCCGCCTCGACGGTCGACGCGAAGAACGGGTACACCTGCGGCCAGTCGGCCGGCGTCGCCTCGCGGATCTGCACGGCGCCGATCCTACGACGAGGCCCGCGCCCCCCTGGGGGGACGCGGGCCGGTGGTCGTCGCGGGGTCGTCAGCCGGAGTAGGCGACGCCCGTCGCGTGCAGCGGGCAGTACCCGAACGGGTTCTTCGCGAGGTACTGCTGGTGCACCGCCTCGGCGTAGTAGAAGTGGTCCAGCGGCAGGATCGCCGTGGTGATCTCGCCATAGCCGCGGGCGCTCATGTCGCGCTGGTAGACCTCGCGCGACTTCTCCGCGAGCTCCTGCTGCTCGGGCGTCGTGGTGTACATGACCGAGCGGTACTGGGTGCCGACGTCGTTGCCCTGGCGCATGCCCTGCGTCGGGTCGTGGTTCTCCCAGAAGATCTTGAGCACCTGCTCGAACGGCAGGACCTTCGGGTCGAAAACGACGCGCACGACCTCGGCGTGCCCGGTCATGCCGGTGCACACCTCCTCGTACGTAGGGTTGGGGGTGACGCCACCGGCGTAGCCGACCGCGGTCGTCCACACGCCCGGCGTCTCCCAGAACGTCTTCTCCTCGCCCCAGAAGCAGCCCAGGCCGACGACGACCTCCTCGAAGCCGTCGGGCACGGCCGCCTCCATGGGCGTCCCGAGCACCAGGTTGTCGGTGCCGACCTCGAACGGACGGGTGTCGCGTCCGGGCAGCGCGTCCTGGGGCTCGACCAGCGTGGTCTTCTTCCTACCGAACATCAGTGGGGGCCTCCTTCGCCTCGTGTACTGCACAACAGTCCGGGACCCCGAAACGTTCCGCCACTCAGGTGACGATCCCTGCGGCCACGGCGACCTCGCGGTACGCGCCCGCCAGCGTCTCGACGGTCTCGTGCGCGTTCAGCCCGCTGGGGTTGGGCACCACCCACAGCGCCGACCCATGGAGGTCGTCCGGCTGGCGTCCCTGGCGGGTGCGGGGGAGCCCGAACGCCGTGCGATAGGCGGTGATGCCGGCGACCGCCACCACCGCCGGACGCCGGGTGGCGACCAACGTCTCGAGCCGCGTGCGCCCCTCGCGCAGCTCGTCGACGGTGAGCTCGTCCGCGCGGGCGGTCGCGCGGGGCGCGAGGTTGGTGATGCCGAGGCCGAGGCCCGTCAGGTAGGCGGTGTCGTCGGACGACAGCGTCGCGGAGGTGTCGAGGTCGCGAGTGACGACGCCCGCCCGCCGCAGCGCCGGCCAGAACCGGTTGCCCGGCCGCGCGAAGTGCGTGCCGGTGGCGGCCGTCCACAGCCCGGGGTTGATGCCGACGAACAGCAGCCGGAGGTCGTCGCCCAGGAGGTCGGGGACGGTCGCGTCGCGGAACGTCTCGAGCTCGGCGCGCGTGAATCCCACCCCGTGACGCTACCGCCGAGACGCCCTCCCGCGGCCGTCGGCGGCACGATCTAGTGTGGCTCCGTGACCGATTCGACCCCGCCCAGCGACCACGGCTTCGAGACGCTCGCGATCCACGCGGGTCAGGAGCCCGACCCGCGCACGGGCGCGGTGATCCAGCCGATCTACGCCACCAGCACCTACAAGCAGGACGGCGTCGGCGGACTGCGCGAGGGGTACGAGTACTCCCGCAGCGCCAACCCCACCCGCACCGCGCTCGAGGAGTGCCTGGCCGCGCTCGAGGGCGGCGCCCGCGGGCTGGCGTTCGCCAGCGGCCTGGCCGCCGAGGACACGCTCCTGCGCGCCCTCACCGCGCCCGGCCAGCACGTCGTCATCCCGAACGACGCCTACGGCGGCACGTTCCGCCTGTTCGACCGCGTCGCCCAGCCGTGGGGGCTGGAGTACACCCCCGCGCCCATCGCCGACGTCGACGCGGTGCGCGCCGCGATCCGTCCGGGCACCACGTCGGTCGTGTGGGTCGAGACGCCCACCAACCCGCTGCTCGGCATCGCCGACATCGAGGCGCTGGCCGGCGTCGCGCACGAGGCGGGCGCGATCCTCGTCGTCGACAACACCTTCGCCTCGCCGTACCTGCAGCAGCCCATCCGTCACGGGGCGGACGTCGTCGTCCACTCCACCACCAAGTACGCCGGCGGCCACTCCGACGTCGTCGGCGGCGCGCTCGTCGCGCGTGACGCCGACGTGGGCGAGAAGCTGACCTACCACCAGAACGCCATGGGCGCGGTGGCCGGGCCGTTCGACTCGTGGCTGGTGATGCGCGGCCTCAAGACCCTCGCGCTGCGCATGGAGCGGCACAGCGACAACGCCGAGGCCGTCGTCCAGCACCTGCTGGCGCACCCGGGCGTCGAGTCCGTGCTCTACCCCGGGCTGCCCGACCACCCGGGCCACGAGGTCGCCGCGCGTCAGATGAGGCGCTTCGGCGGCATGGTCTCGTTCCGCATGGCCGGCGGCGAGCAGGCGGCCGTCGACGTCGTGAACCGCTGCCGGCTGTTCACGCTGGCCGAGTCGCTCGGTGGCGTCGAGTCCCTGATCGAGCACCCCGGGCGCATGACGCACGCGTCCGCCGCGGGCTCGCCCCTGGAGGTCCCGGGCGACCTCGTGCGCGTGAGCGTCGGCATCGAGACCCTCGACGACCTCCTCGCCGACCTCGACCAGGCGCTCCGGGGCTGATCCACGTGCTGCGGGGGCTGCGACGCGCCATCGAGGACAGACGCGCGCCCGCTCCGGCCCGGTTGGACGCCGACGCGGTGGACGCCGAGTCCGGTGCCGTGGCCGACGACGTCCCCGACCAGAGCCCCGCGGTGTCGGTCGGCGGCGCCGTCACACCGCGCCACGTCCCGTACGGGCTCGAGCTCGCGGCCGGCTGGTCGTGGCGGCTCCTGGTCATCGCGCTGGCCGGCTACGTGGTCTACCGGATCCTGTCGTACTTCGCCGAGATCGCCGTGCCCATCGCCATCGCGGTGCTGGTCAGCGCGCTGCTGGTGCCGTTCGTCGACGGGCTCGTCCGCCTGCGGGTGCCCCGGGTCCTGGCGGCGCTGGTCGTCGTCGTCGGGTTCGTCGCCGTCGTCACCGCGGCGCTGACGCTCGTCGGCCAGCAGGTGTCCACCCAGGTCTCGCAGCTGCGCGACTCGGTCGTCACCGGCATCGGGCAGGTGCAGGACTGGGCGCGCAACGGCCCGCTCGGCCTGTCCGACGCGCAGCTGCAGACCGCGGTCGACAACGTCGTCACGGCCATCCAGAACCAGGACGGCCAGGTGGTCACGCGCGTCACCGAGGTGGGGGCGACCCTCACCCACGTCGGTGCCGGCGTCTTCATCGTGCTGTTCGGCACGTACTTCTTCCTCTACGAGGGCGGCCGGATCTGGACGTGGGTCGTGGGCCTGGTGCCGCGCGACGCGAGCGAGTACGTCGACTCCTCGGGCCGGGTCGCGTGGGTCTCGCTCACCGCGTTCACCCGCGCCACGGTGGTCGTCGCCTTCACCGACGCCGTCGGCATCGCGGTGGCGGCGTGGATCCTCGGCGTCCCGCTCGCCTTCGCCATCGGCGTGCTGGTGTTCATCGGCGCGTTCATCCCCATCGTCGGCGCCTTCGTGTCGGGCCTGGTGGCCGTGCTCGTGGCGCTGGTCGACCAAGGCCCGGTGACGGCGCTGCTCATGCTGCTGGCCGTGATCGTCGTGCAGCAGATCGAGGCGCACGTGCTGCAGCCGTTCCTGATGGGACGCCTCGTCGCGGTGCACCCGCTCGCGATCATCCTGGCCGTCGCCGCCGGCATCGCGGTGTCGGGCATCGTCGGCGCCCTCGTCGCCGTCCCGATCGCCGCCTGCGTCAACGCGGTGGTCAAGCACCTGGCGTCCAGAGCACGGGCGCAGGCCCAGGCTGGACCGGCGCGTGCCTGACGTCCCGTCCGACCTCGCCGACGCGCGCCGACTGCTCGAGGGGGTCGCCGAGACCACCCCGGTGCAGGACTCGCGGTGGCTGTCCGGCGCCGTCGGGTCGCCCGTCGTGCTCAAGTGCGAGAACCTCCAGCGCGCCGGCTCGTTCAAGATCCGCGGCGCCTACGTGCGCATCGCGCGGCTGGAGGAGTCCGAGAGGCGGCGCGGCGTCGTCGCGGCCAGCGCCGGCAACCACGCGCAGGGCGTCGCGCTGTCGGCGTCGCTGCTCGGCGTGCCCGCCACGGTCTACATGCCCGACGGCGCACCGATCCCCAAGGAGAAGGCGACGCGCGCGTACGGCGCCGACGTCCGGTTCGCCGGGCCCAGCGTCGAGTCGGCGATCGCGGCGGCCGCCGAGCACGCCGAGCGCACGGGCGCGGTGCTGATCCACCCGTTCGACCACGCCGACGTCGTCGCCGGCCAGGCCACCGTCGCGCTCGAGGTGCTCGAGCAGGTGCCCGAAGTCTCCACGGTCGTGGTGTCCATGGGCGGGGGAGGGCTGGCGGCGGGCGTCGCGCTCGCCGTCCACGCGGTGCGCCCCGACGTCCGCGTGGTGGGGGTGCAGTCCGAGCGGATGGCGTCGTACCCCGCGTCGCTGTCGGTGGGCACCCCGGTGACGATCGACCCGCTGCGCACGATGGCCGACGGCATCGCCGTCGCGCGTCCGGGCGACGTGCCGTTCGCGGCGGTGCGCGACCTCGTCGACACCGTCCTCACGGTCACCGAGGACGACCTCAGCCAGGCGCTCCTGCTCCTGCTCGAGCGAGCCAAGATGCTGGTCGAGCCCGCCGGCGCGGCGGCCGCGGCGGCCCTCGTCGCCCACCCCGAGGTGTTCGCCGGCGAGCGCGGCACCGTCGTCCCCATCCTGTCCGGCGGCAACATCGACCCGATCCTGCTGATGCAGGTGATCCGGCACGGCATGGTGTCCGCTGGGCGCTACCTGTCGTTCCGCGTGCGCATCCCCGACCGTCCCGGCGAGCTCGTGCGGCTCCTCGACGAGCTCGCCCGCCAGCACGTCAACGTCCTCGACGTCGTCCACGAGCGCACCGCCGCGGCGCTCCACGTCGACGAGGTCGAGGTGGCGCTCCAGGTCGAGACCCGCGGCGACGCCCACCGCGAGGCCGTCCAGGCCCACCTCCGCGGCCTCGGCTACCCCCTCGGCCTCGCCTGACGCCTCCTCCGTCCGCGATCTGATGGGTTCGCGGGGTTCTGGACAGCAGGAACCCCGCCAACCCATCAGACCGGGGACGCGAACCAGCTGGTCCACATGGTGTTGCAGGCGGGCGGCGGACCGACGTACCCGCGAGACGTGAGCGCGGCGTGCACGCGGCGGACGACGCGGTGCGGGTCCTTCAGGTCGTCGACGGTGACCACCACCAGACGCCACCCAGCGGCTTCGAGGTCCTCGCGCCGCCGGAGGTCGTGGGCACGCTGTCCCGCATCGCGCTCGTGCTGCCAGCCGTCGTACTCCACCAGGACCTTCCACCGAGCGAGGACGAGGTCACCCCGTGCGACAAATCTGCCGCGCGCGTCCCGGATGTCGGCGTTGCACGCCGGCTCGGGCAGCCGGGCGAACACGATCATCAGACGCAGCAAGGTCTCCATGACCGACTCCGAACCCTCGCGCACCAGGACGAACGCCCGCCGAGCCCTCACCACCCCGTCGAGGTGACAGGTCGTCAGGTAGGCGGCGAGCTGATCACGGGTCGTCCACCCGGCATGGATGAGCGCCTCCATGGCCTGGATCAGCTGGACGGGGTTCAGCAGGCGCGCGCAGTCGAGCACGGTGCGGTCGGGGCCGAGCACACGGATCTGACGCACGATCTGGGTGTGGAGCCGACCGACGCGACGATGGAGCCGGATCTCCCGGTGCTCGCACACCGCCGCGGTGTTCGTGCTGAAGTGCAGCGGCCACGGACGTCCCAGGTCGATGCCGTAGACCCGCAGCGCGGTCGTGTGACTGGCCGCCGCGTCGAGCGGCAGCACCAGGAAGCAGGCGCAGAGCCAGTCCCAGAAGCTGAGCTCCACCCCCGCCGCGACGTAGACGCCTCGCCACAGCCTGCGCACCTGCGGTCCGCGCAGCACGTCCGCGGAGACCCCTGCTGCGCGGGACTGCCGTGCGGAGAAGGGGCGCCGACGCAGGTGCGGTGGGAGCGGTCGTGCAAGTGGCATCCCTGCACTGTGGCGCCGGCGGACCGCCGAGAACGGCCGTCCACAGGCCCGGCTTCCACTCCGTCCGCGATCTGATGGTTTCGCGGGGTTCCCGGGACCGGGAACCCCGACAACCCGTCAGATCGCGGACGGGGGAGGAGCCCCGGCGGGCGGGCGGGGGGAGGGGCGGTCAGCCGGTGTAGGGCTTGGCGTCGACGACCTCGACGGAGAGGTCCTTGCCGTTGGGGGCCGCGTAGGTGGCGGTGTCGCCCTTCTTCTTGCCGACGATGGCCGCGCCGAGGGGCGACTGCGGGCTGTAGACGTCCATCGCGACGGACTCGTCGAGCCCGGCCATCTCGCGCGAGCCGAGCAGGAAGGTCTCGACGTCGTCGCCGGGGAACTTCACCGTGACGACCATGCCGGGGGCGACGGTGCCGTCGTCCTTGGCGGTCTCGCCGACCTCGGCGCGACGAATCATGTCCTCGAGCTGACGGATGCGCGCCTCGGTCTTGCCCTGCTCCTCGCGCGCGGCGTGATACCCGCCGTTCTCCTTCAGGTCGCCCTCGTCGCGGGCGTCACTGATCTTGGCGGTGATCTCCGCGCGGCCCGGACCCTTGAGGTGGTCGAGCTCGGCCTGGAGCCGGTCGTACGCCTCCTGGGTGACCCAGAGGGTGTTGCCCTGGTCCTGCGCGTTGGTGGTCATGGACGGATCTCCTAGCTCTACGACGACGTCGACATGCGACGACACCCCGGGCGTCGGCCCGGGGTGAAGGGTCGAGACTAGCAAGTCCGGCCCTCAGATGCCCGTCACTCGGTCGTGCGACACGTCCGGATCGTCCCGGTCACCGCGCGGCGCTCGGTGCGGATGTCGGCGCTGACGCGGGTGCTGCCCGGCTCGCCGGCGGGCAGGTCGACGGTGCGCTCGCCCACGATCGAGTGGTCCTGGGCGATGGCGTAGACCTCGCAGACGGCCGCGGCGCCCTCGCTGCGCTCGACCTGCAGCTCGACCTGGGTGCTGGTGTCGGAGACGACCTCGTAGCCGTACACCTGGGCGGCGACGTCGGGCTGCGACTGGGCGCTCGCGGCGTACCAGGCCCACGCGACGCCGAGCAGGATCGCGACCGCGGAGAACACGTACCAGAAGGTGCGCGAGCGGCCCGTCCGTCCGTACCGCTCGCCCACGAGGTCGGGGGAGGAGGTCGAGGCGGGCATGGGAGCATTGTGTCCTACCGCCGTGTGCGTCCTCGCGGCGTCCCGCCCCCGAAGGAGAGCCGTGGCCGACCGCCTGCGCCTCATGCACGTCCACGCCCACCCCGACGACGAGTCGAGCAAGGGCGCGGCCACCACCGCGAAGTACGTCGCCGAGGGCGTCGACGTGCACGTCGCGACGTGCACCGGCGGCGAGCGAGGGTCGATCCTGAACCCGAGCTTCCAGCACCCCGGCATCGAGGACAACCCCGCGCTGATCGGCGAGATCCGGCGCGACGAGATGGCGCGCGCCCGCGAGATCCTCGGCATCGAGCAGGACTGGCTCGGCTTCGTCGACTCCGGCTGGCCCGACGGCGACCCCAAGCCTCCGCTCCCCGAGGGCTGCTTCGGCCTGGTGCCCCTCGAGGACGCGACGCGGCCGCTCGTCCGCCTGATCCGCTCGTTCCGCCCCCACGTGGTCACCACCTACGACGAGAACGGCGGCTACCCGCACCCCGACCACATCATGT
The DNA here is from genome assembly GCF_049059935.1 of Solicola agrisoli. Classification (NCBI taxonomy): domain Bacteria; kingdom Bacillati; phylum Actinomycetota; class Actinomycetes; order Propionibacteriales; family Nocardioidaceae; genus Solicola; species Solicola agrisoli. The sequence continues at coordinate 13,621 of NZ_JBMGQR010000035.1, forward strand.
GCCACAAGATCTCGGTCAAGGCGTTCAAGGACGCCGCCGACCCCGAGGCGTACCCCGAGGAGGGGGAGCCCTGGCAGGCGGCCAAGCTGTACTACCAGCACGGCTTCAACCGCCTGCGCTCGGTGGCGATCCACGAGGAGATGCTGCGCCGGGGCATGGAGTCGCCGTTCACCGAGCGGCTCAAGGAGTGGAAGGTCGACCCCGAGCACGACAAGCGGATCACCACCCGGGTCGAGTGCGCCGAGTACTTCCCGGTGCGCGACCAGGCGCTGCTCGCCCACGCGACGCAGATCGACCCCGACGGCTGGTTCTTCGCCGTCCCGCTCGAGCTCCAGGCGGCCGTCTGGCCCACCGAGGACTTCGAGCTGGTCGAGTCCACCGTGGAGACCACGCTGCCCGAGGACGACCTCTTCGCGGGTCTGCGCTGACGCGTAGGCTGGGGTCGTGAGCATGCTCCACGCCCTGGCCGACCTGACGAGCACGATGGTGCTGACCGCGTCGGACCCCCAGCTCGACCCCGACGACGTCAAGCCCGGGTGGCTGGGCTTCGCGGTGTTCCTGGCGATGGCGGCGGCCACGGCGTTGATCCTGTGGAGCTTCGTGCGCCGCACGAAGAAGGTGAACTTCGTCGAGCAGGACGACTGGCGACACCCCGCCGCGCCGGGCGACGACCAGATCGCCGACGAGCCGCGCACCGCCGAAGGGGACGCGCGGTCGCGTCCCGACACGCCCGCCGGCTAGGACGGCCAGGGCTCCGCGACCGCGAGCACGTCCACGGCCGTGCCCCTCGGGGTCTCGCGGTCGACGTGCCGCAGGTCGAGCACCCGCGCCCCGCGCAGCCCCGACGCGAGCGCCTCGACGGTCGGCAGCACCGACGCGTCGGACGGTCCGCCGACGCCGTGCTCGAGGTTCTCGCGGGCGTGCCCGAGGTAGACGACCCTGCCGCCCGGCGCCAGCCAGCCCACGGCCCTGGCCAGCACGTCCGCGAGGTCGGGCAGGTGCAGGTAGGCGACCAGGACGAGGTCGAGCGGGCCGTCGGGCGCGTACGTGGTCGCGTCGGCGACGGTGAACCTCGCCCGCGTCGGGTCGGTGCCCGGCCGCCGGCTCGCCTGCCGCACCGCCTCGGGCGAGAAGTCGACGCCCTCCACCTCCCAGCCGAGACCCGACAGCCAGGCGGTGTGCCGCCCGTCGCCGCAGCCGAGGTCGACCGCCCGTCCCGGCGCCAGGTGGCCGACCAGGTCGGTCAGCAGCGCGTTGGGGGACGACCCCCACAGGTCGGGTGCCTCGGCGTACCGCGCGTCCCAGTCGTCGGCGTCCACCCGGCCAGGCTAGGGGGTGCCGGACGGCAGCGGCACCCGTAGGAACCGCGGACGGTACAGGAACGGGTCGGCGTCGACGGCCGACAGGTCGGTGTCGTTCTGGCTGTACGAGACGACCACCGAGCCGTCCCGCGGCAGCAGGTCGGGGTGGGCGAGCGGCATGTAGCGCAGCGTCCCGCCGCCGGCCTCAGACGGGATCTGCGCGACCGGGTCGCCGGCGACGAAGGGGCCGGTCGGCGACGGCGCCGACCACACGACGAGGTCGGAGCCGACGAACTCGTCGCGCTTGCTCACCGCGTACCACCGGCCGTCCTGCTCGAACACGCTGAGGGTCTGCGACACCCCGCCCTGCGCGGCGATCAGCTTCTTCGCGCGTCCGGCGTCGCGCTGCCAGCGCCGCCCGTCCCAGTAGCGCCACCGGTCGGTCTCGAGGATGTCGTCCGGACGGACGCGCGCGACCGCCAGCGAGAACCCGAAGATGCCCGGCCGCTCGGGGTTGGCGGTGCCGTACAGGTAGACCCAGCCGTCCTCGACCGCCGACGCCGCACCCCACGTCGGGCGCCTCGTGCCGGCCCGGTCGGGCCCGACGTCGCGCACCGTCAGCAGCTGCGGCGTGCCGCCCCGCGGCACGACGAACAGCGCCGTCGCCGGACCCAGGTTGGTGAACGCGGCGGCACCGTCGGGGCGGTCCGAGCCCCGGACGCGCTGGGCGCCGACGCCCACGAGGTCGTAGCCGGTGCGCTCGACCTTGGCGACCGACATCGGCCAGTACCCGACGCCGTCGGCGCGGTCGGGGATGAGCGCGCCGTGGTCGGCCGGCAGGACGACGCTCGCGCACCGCCCCGAGAAGACCAGCACCGAGTTGCGGACGAAGCGCTGGCCGTCGAAGTCACGCGAGCGCAGCGTGTCGCCGAAGACCCAGAGACGGCGGCCGTCCTGGAGCTCGACGTCCGCGCCCACGTCGGCACCCTGGAACTCCTGGCCGCCGCGCACCCGGGTGGCCAGCGTGTTCAGGTCGGCGACGGACCCGATGGGGTCGATCGGCAGGCACTGCGTCTGCTCGGCGGGGTCGACCGACACCGTCGTGCGGTCGTCGCGGGGCGCCGGGGCGAGGGCGAGCGCGGCGAACAGGGCGACCGCCACCGGCAGCGTGACGAGCCCGACGCGCACGCGCCAGCTCACCCGGGGCAGCGCCATGGGGGTCACGCTTCCACACGGCCTAGGCTCGACGACCGTGGGACGACGCCGGACGCTCGTGGTGCTCGGCGTGCTGGTGCTCCAGGCGCTCGTCGTCGCGCTGGTGGTCCTCGCCGGGCCCGGGGGAGAGCCGCACCGCGCGCCCGTGACGATCGCGGCGCCCGCGGTCGTCGCGCAGACCCTCGCCGAGCGCGTCGACGCCCTTCCCGGTGAGCCGTTCGACGCGGCCGCGACCACGTCCACGAGCCGGGCGCGCGCCGACGTCGTCGAGGGACGCAGCGTCGCCGCGGTGGTCGTCGACCTGTCGGCCGAGACCGAAACCCTCTACGTGGCCTCGGCCCGAGGCGACGCGCTCGAGGACGCCGTGCGGGACGGGCTGTCGGGGATCTCGGCCTCGCTCGGCCGCACGCTGGTCGTCGAGGACGTGGTTCCGCCCCGCGGCGATGCGGGCCTCGGGACCCTGATGACGCTGGTGGGCCTCGCGGTGCTGCTCGGGTTCGTCGTCGCCGTCGTGACCACCTGGTGGCGCGGACCCGTCGCCGCGACGGCGAGGCTCGGCGCGGTGCGCGTCGTCACGGCGTCGGCGCTGGCGGCCGTGCTCGGTCTCGGCGTGGCGGTCGCGGGGGTCGCGCTCGTCGGCGGTGGTCTCGCCGGGTGGTGGCTCGCGGCGTCGCTGACGGTGCTCGCCGTCGTCACCACGACCTACGCGCTCGAGGCCCTCGCCGGAGCGGCCGGGCTCGGCATCGCCCTGACGCTGCTCGTGCTCGCAGCCGCGCCGGTGGTGGTCGCGGGCAGCCCGCTGCTGCCGGCCGAGCCGTGGGCGACCGTGACGCCCTGGCTGCCCTACGGTGCGGGCCTGGCTGCCGCCACGTCCGCGGCCTGGTTCGACGACGCGGGTGCCCTGCGACCGCTGCTGGTGCTCGCGGCGTGGACGGGCCTGTCCGTGCTGACGCTGGTGGTGGCGCGTCGGGAGCGGCGACGGGACGAGGCGGAGGTCTCCCAGCCGGCAGCGGCCGACGGTGGGATCATCGGCAGATGAGCACCCCGGCAGAGGACTACCTCGACCTCGACACCCTGCTGTCCACCGACGAGATCGCCCTGCGGGCCGCGGTGCGCGCGTTCGTCGACGACCGGATCAAGCCCCACGTCGCGCAGTGGTTCGAGGAGGCGCAGTTCCCGCGCCACCTCGTCAAGGAGATGGGCGACCTCGGCCTGCTCGGCATGCACCTGGACGGCTACGGCTGCGCCGGTCGCAGCGCGGTGGAGTACGGCCTCGCGGCCATGGAGCTCGAGGCCGGCGACTCGGGCATCCGCACCTTCGTCAGCGTGCAGGGCTCGCTCGCGATGAGCGCGATCCACAAGTTCGGCTCCGAGGAGCAGAAGCAGACCTGGCTGCCCGGCATGGCCGCGGGCGACCTGATCGGCTCGTTCGGCCTCACCGAGCCCGGCGCCGGCAGCGACCCCGCGTCGATGGCCACCCACGCCGTGCGTGACGGCGACGACTGGGTGCTCAACGGGTCCAAGCGCTGGATCGGCCTGGCGTCGATCGCCGACGTGACGGTGGTCTGGGCGCAGACCGACGGCGGCATCCGCGGCTTCGTGGTGCCCACGCAGAGCGAGGGCTTCACCGCCACGCCCATCACGGGCAAGCTGTCGATGCGCACCTCGATCCAGTGCGACATCACCCTGACCGACGTCCGGCTGCCCGCCGACGCGGTGCTGCCCCAAGTCACGGGCCTCAAGGGACCCTTCTCGTGCCTGAACGAGGCGCGCTACGGGATCATGTGGGGCGCGATGGGCGCTGCACGCGATGCCTACGAGGCGGCGCTGGCGTACTCGCTCGAGCGGCACCAGTTCGACAAGCCCATCGCCTCGTTCCAGCTGACCCAGGCCAAGCTGGTCGACATGGCGCTGGAGATCCAGAAGGGCCAGCTGGTGGCCCTGCAGACCGGGCGGCTCAAGGACGCCGGCACCCTGCGCCCGGAGCAGATCTCCTTCGGCAAGCTCAACAACGTGCGCGAGGCGATCGAGATCTGCCGGCAGGCCCGCACGATCCTCGGCGGCAACGGCGTGACGCTCGACCACTCGCCGCTGCGGCACGCCAACAACCTGGAGAGCGTGCGCACCTACGAGGGCACCGACGAGGTGCACACGCTCATCATGGGCCGGGTCATCACCGGCATCTCGGCGTTCTGACCCGTCACGTGGTCGTGGTGTCGGTCGATCCGTCGTCGGCGAGCAGCAGGTAGATCCTGCGGCGCGCGTCCTTGAGGATCGCGATCGCCTCGGTCACCTGCTCGGGACGCCCGACCTGGGCGACCTGCATGGCGGCACCGGCGAGCTCGGGGATCGCGCCGCGCAGCTCGCGGAACCCGTCGTTGCCGGCGCCGTCGACGGACTCCCAGACGGCGTCGAGCTCGTCGCGGTGCTCCTCGACGTAGGCGGTGCCGTCGTCGGTGAGGTGGACGACCGAGCGGCCCTCTGCCTTCTCGGTGCGGACCAGGCCCTCGTCGCCGAGCTGGGCGAGGATCGGGTAGACCGAGCCGGGGCTCGGGCTCCAGACGCCGCCGGTGCGCTCCTTGACCTCCTGGATGATCTGGTAGCCGTGCATGGGCTCCTGCGCGAGCAGGGCCAGGACGGCGTTGCGGACGTCGCCGCGGGCACGCCCGCGACCTCCGCGTCGACCGCGGCCACGTCCGTCGGGCGGGCCGAAGCCCGGTCCCATCGGGCCGAAGCCGGGGCCTCCCGGGCCGAACCCGGGTCCGAAGCCGCGTGCGCGGCGGGGGTGGTGGTGGATGCCTCTCATGAGGGATCTCCTTCTGGTGCTCTCGGAGCGGTCCGGATGACCACTCGCGATGGCTCGACGATATATCGGCAAGCCGGACAGTCAAGACCTCTCGCGATATATCGCCGATGACTGTCGGGGAGGTTCGGCGGCGCCGGGCCGAGGTGTCGGGAGTCACAGGCGCTCCAGGCTGATTTGCCGTACGCGGAATGAAACCGATCCGTACTGTCTTGATGAGACGAAACAGTTCCGTTTCATGTGTGACGAGAAGGTGAACGACCATGACTGCAGGGTCCGCCGACACGGCCGCTCCCGTGGCCCGGCCGCGGGTCGAGGGCGACCGTGAGCAGGAGATCCTCGACGCGACGCTCGACGTCCTGTCCGACGTCGGCTACGACCGCCTGACGATGGACGCGGTCGCCTCGGCGGCCCGGGCGTCCAAGGCCACCCTGTACCGCCGGTGGAGCAGCAAGTCGTCGCTCGTCATCGACGCGCTGCTGTCGCAGAAGGAGCCCGCCGAGCTGCCGGACACCGGCACCCTCCGCGGTGACCTGCTCGCCACGTTCTGCGGCATGGGCGGGCTCACCGACCAGCGTCAGATCCGGGTGCTGGCCAGCGTCATCACGGCCATCGCGCGCGACGAGGACTTCGCCACGGCATTCCGCCACGACTTCGTCGGCCCCAAGGTCGCCCTCACCACCTCGATCTTCGAGCGTGCCCGGGCCCGCGGGGAGGTCCGCGCCGACCTCGACCTCGACCTCGTCGCGCAGGCGCTGCCGGGCATCGTCCTGCACCGCCGGTTCCTGCTCGGCGAGATCCCCGACGCCGCCTTCGTCACCACCGTCATCGACCAGATCATCCTGCCCGCCGCCGTCGTCGGGCAGTCCTCCCAGGCAGACCCCGCCTCGGGTCCCATGAACCAGGAAGACCTCACATGACCGACATCGCCAACGACGCGGCCCAGGCCGACGTCGCCCCACCCGAGAGGAAGCTCCACCTCGGGTGGGCCCTCGTCCTGATCTCCATGGCGCAGCTGATGGTGGTGCTCGACGCCTCGATCGCCAACATCGCCCTTCCCTTCATCGGCGCCGACCTGAACATCGACGACGCCAACCTGACCTGGATCGTCACGGGCTACGCCCTGGCGTTCGGCGGTCTGCTCCTGCTCGGCGGACGCCTCGGTGACCTCTACGGCCGCCGCCGCGTCTTCATGATCGGGCTCACCGTGTTCGCCGTCGCGTCGCTGCTCGGGGGTGCTGCCCAGAACGAGGCGCTCCTGCTCGGCGCCCGTGGCCTCCAGGGCCTCGGTGCCGCGCTCGCGTCGCCCGCCGCGCTCGCGCTGATCGCCACCACGTTCCCCGCGGGCCCGGCCCGCAACCGTGCGTTCGCCGTCTACGCCGCGATGTCCGGCGCCGGTGCGGCCGTCGGCCTGATCCTGGGTGGCTGGCTCACGGGCCTCGACCCGGTCTTCGGCCTCGAAGGCTGGCGCCTGACGTTCCTGATCAACGTCCCCATCGGCCTGGTCGCCGCGTTCCTGGCTCCGCGCTTCCTCAACGAGTCCGAGTCGCACCCCGGTGAGCTCGACGTCCCCGGCGCCATCACCGGCTCGCTCGGCCTGCTCGGCCTGGTCTACGGCTTCAGCCGCGCCGGCGACGCCGCCTACGGCTGGGGCGACACCTGGACGATCGCCTCGATCATCGCCGGCGTCGTGCTGCTCGTCGTCTTCGCCGTCGTGGAGTCGCGCGTGAAGCACCCGCTGCTCCCCACCCGGGTCTTCGCCAACCGCACCCGCGCCACCAGCTTCGGCGTGATGATGCTCGTGCCGGCCGCGATGTTCGCGATGTTCTACTTCCTCAGCCTGTTCATCCAGCTCGTGGTCGGGTACAGCCCGCTGCACACCGGCTTCGCCTTCCTGCCGTTCTCGTTCGGCATCGTCATCGGCGCCGGCCTGTCGTCGAACCTGGTCAACCGGATCGACCCCCGCTTCATCGCGGGCACCGGCACCCTGATGGCGGCCGGCGCCCTGTTCGGGTTCTCCCGGCTCTCGGTGCCGACCGGTGCGTCCGACCTGCTGGCGCTCGGCGCGAACGGCAACCTCGGCGACGGCGTCAACTACTGGGCGTCGATCTTCCCGTTCATCATGCTGATGTCGGTCGGCATGGGCGCGGTCTTCGTCCCGCTCACGCTGACGGCGGTGCACCACCTGCGCGCCGAGGACTCCGGCATCGGCTCGGGCGTGCTCAACACGATGCAGCAGGTCGGCGGCGCGCTCGGCCTGGCCATCCTCGGTACCGTCTCGGTGCACTTCGCGTCGGGCACCAAGGCCGACCTCGTCCGTGACCTCACCGCCCAGGGCCTCCCGCGCCAGGGTGCCGAGGGCCTGGCGTTCGTCGGCTCCTTCACCGAGGGCGCCACGGCCGCGTTCCTCGTCGGCGCGGTGCTGATCGCGATCGGCTCGGCCGCGATCTGGGCGTTCCTCAACGTCAAGCACGAGGAGCTGGCCACCGACGGCCCGGACTCGCCGCAGGTGCACGTGGGCTGACGCAGCACCCAGAACCCGACCGGGGCCCGGTCACCGCGACGCGGTGGCCGGGCCCTCGTCGTCCCGCTCCGCGGCGGTGGGGCGGTGCTGGACGTACTCGACGACGGTGCCGTCGGGGTGCTCGACGGTGAGCCCCGAGCCGGTGGGCACCTCGTGCAGCGGCTTGACGATGCGTCCACCCGCCGCGACCAGGCGGTCGCGGTAGGGCTGCACCTCGTCCACCAGCAGCGTGCCCGTGGTGGAGCGGAACGGCACCAACGCCTCGTCGGTGCCGGAGACGACCAGGAACGAACCGACCATCGCCAGCGAGAGGCCGACCTCGGGGTACGGGAAGATTGCATCGGCCCGGACGCCCTGCAGCTCCTCGTAGAAGTCGATCGCGTCGCCGAGGTCGTCGGGCCAGACGAAGACGCGGATGAGCACGCGCGGCGGCTGCCCCTCGGACGACGTGCGTTCGCGCCAGAGCCGGGTGAGGTCGAGATCGGTCATGGGCCTGATGCTGCAGCACGCCCGGACGCCGAAGAACCCGTCTCGCGATACGACGGCCGACCGGCTGGCGATGATCTGTGCCGTCGTCGCCCGTGCGAACCTGTCACCTGCTTCGACCTGTCTCGAGAACGTGTTAAGTTAATGCGACTTTGTTAACATGTCGCGCGGATGTGTTGAAGGAGATGACGAATGTCCTGGAGTCCCGACGCTCCCTTCGACGACCTGCCGCCACTACCCCCGCCGGGCCTCGACCTCGAGCCCAAACGCGTTCTCAAGGCCACGGTCGAGGCCCGGGCCGCGCTGGCCACGCTCGCCCAGGCCGGCCAGCTGCTGCCGAACCCCCACGTCCTGATCCACGCGGTTCCGCTGCTCGAGGCGCAGGCGAGCTCGGAGATCGAGAACATCGTGACCACGGCGGACGAGTTGTTCAAGCACGTGGACTCCGGAGGGGGCGACCACGCCACCAAGGAGGCTCTGCGCTACCGGACGGCGCTGTTCGTCGGCGTCGAGTCGATCAGGAACCGGCCGCTCACGGCCGCGACGGCTGCTCGAATCTGCTCCGAGCTGCAAGGTCGGGAGATGGCCGTTCGCGCGGTACCGGGCACGCGAATCGCGAACCCGAGCACGCGGGAGATCGTTTACGCGCCACCCGAGGGGGCGGCACTGATCAGCGACAAGCTCTCGGCGTGGGAGCGCTTCGTCCATGCCGAGGACGACCTCGACCCCCTGGTGCGCATGGCGTTGGCCCACTACCAGTTCGAGGCGGTCCACCCGTTCCACGACGGGAACGGGCGCACGGGCCGCGTCATCAACATCCTGATGCTCATCGAGGCGGGCCTGCTGCGCGATCCCATTCTCTATCTCTCTCGCGCCATCATCGCCCGCAAGAACGACTACTACAGGCTGTTACGAGCGGTGACGGCCGAGGGCGCCTGGATCGACTGGATCCTCTACATGCTCGAGGCCGTCCACGATTCCGCGACGTCGACGACACGAAAGATCGGCTCCATCCGCGCATGTCAGGAGGAGATCTCTGAGCGGGCTCGTACGGCGACTCCGGGCGGGCGGGACGCGCGCTTCCTGGCCGTCTTGTTCGAGCAGCCCTACTGCCGGATCAACACGGTCGTCGAGCGATGCGACGTCTCACGCCAGACCGCGTCGTCCTGGTTGCACGCGCTGGTGGAGGCGGGAGTGCTCCGGGACCTCAAGCTCGGTAGGGAGATCCTCTTCGTCAACCATGAGTTCCTGGAGGTGCTGACGCGACCCGAGTGATCCCGTCGGGGATGCGCTCGCGCCTGGGCGGTGTTGGGTGGGAGGACCGCCCACGCCCCGACGCCGAAGGACCACCCGATGCCCAACCGGCTCGCCGACGCCACCAGCCCGTACCTCCTCCAGCACGCCGACAACCCCGTCGACTGGCGGGAGTGGGGCGACGAGGCGTTCGCCGAGGCCCGGCGGCGGGACGTGCCGGTGCTGCTGAGCGTCGGGTACGCCGCGTGCCACTGGTGCCACGTGATGGCGCACGAGTCGTTCGAGGACCAGGCGACCGCGGACTACATGAACGAGCACTTCGTCAACGTCAAGGTCGACCGCGAGGAGCGACCCGACGTCGACGCGGTCTACATGAAGGCCACCCAGGCGATGACCGGTCAGGGCGGCTGGCCGATGACCTGCGTGCTGACGCCCGCGGGTGAGCCGTTCTTCGCGGGCACCTACTTCCCGCGGGAGCCGCGGCAGGGGATGCCGGCGTTCTCGCAGGTGCTCGCGACGCTGGCCGACGCGTGGCAGACCAAGCGCGAGCAGGTCGACAGGATCGGGGCGGACGTCGTCACGCACCTGTCGTCGCTGGGCGACGCGCCCGGGTCGGCGGTGGGAGAGCCCGAGCTGGACGCGGCCGTGCGTGCGCTGGCCACCCAGTACGACGCCCAGGCCGGCGGGTTCGGCGGCAGCCCCAAGTTCCCGCCGAGCATGGTGCTCGAGGCGCTGCTGCGCTACGCCCACCGCACCGGCTCGTCCGACGCGCTCGCGATGGCCGAGCACACGGCTGACGCGATGGCCCGCGGCGGCATGTATGACCAGCTGGCCGGCGGGTTCGCGCGGTACAGCGTCGACCGCTACTGGCGGGTGCCGCACTTCGAGAAGATGCTCTACGACAACGCGCTCCTGCTGCGCGTGTACCTGCACCTGTGGCGCCAGAGCGGCTCGCCGCTCGCCCGCCGCGTCGCGCACGAGACGGCGTCCTTCCTGCTCGACGGCATGCGCACCGACGAGGGCGGGTTCGCGTCCGCCCTCGACGCCGACACCGACAGCGTCGAGGGGGCCTTCTACGTCTGGACGCCGGCGCAGCTGCGCGAGGTGCTGGGCGAGGACGACGGCGCGTGGGCCGCGTCCCTGCTCGAGGTGACCGACCCCGGGACCTTCGAGCACGGCCAGTCCACGCTGCAGCTGCTCGCCGACCCCGACGACGACCCGCGCTGGGCCGACGTCCGTCGCCGGCTCCTGGACGCCCGTGCGGAGCGGACCGCGCCGGCGTGGGACGACAAGGTGGTCGCGGCCTGGAACGGCCTGGCGATCACCGCCCTGGCCGAGGCCGGCACCCTGCTGGAGGAGCCGCGGTTCACCGAGGCCGCGGTGGCCGCGGCCGACCTGCTGGCCACCGTCCACACCCGCGACGACGGCTCGCTGCTGCGCACGTCGCGCCACGGGCGTGCAGGGACCAACGCCGGCGTGCTGGAGGACCACGGCTGCGTGGCCGAGGCCTACGTCGCCGTCCTCGGCGTCACCGGCGACGCCGTGTGGCTCGACCGGGCGGGCTCGCTGCTCGACGCCGTGCTGGAGAAGTTCGCCGACGACGACGGCGTCCTGCACGACACCGCGTCCGACGCCGAGGCGCTGGTCATGCGTCCGCGCGACGTGTCCGACAACGCGAGCCCGTCGGGCACGTCGGCCGCCGCGGCGGCGCTCGTCGCCTACGCCGCCGTCACGGGCAGCGCGCGTCACGCGGCTGCGGCGGAGGCCGCCGTCTCGTCCGCGGCGGGCGTCGTCACCCAGGCACCGCGCTTCGGCGGCTGGACGATGGCCGCCGCCGAGGCCCTGATCGCCGGACCGGTGGAGGTCGCCGTCGTCGGTCCCGCCGGGCCGGAGCGCGACGTGCTGCACCGCGCCGCGCTCGCGTCCGCGTCACCCGGCGCGGTGGTGGTGGCCGGCGAGCCCGGACTGGACGTGCCGCTGTTCGAGGGACGCGACGTCGTCGACGGTCGGCCCGCCGCCTACGTCTGCCGCTCGTTCGTGTGCCGGCGACCGGTGACGGACGCCGCGGACCTCGTCATCTGAGCGAGTAGGCCGCGATCGAGACGCCGACGTAGTGGCTGACGAACGCGGCGACGGTGAGCGCGTGGAAGACCTCGTGGAACCCGAACCAGGTGGTGGACGGGTTGGGGCGCTTGATCCCGTAGACCAGGCCGCCCAGGGAGTACAGGCCGCCGCCGACGAACATCAGCACGATCACGGCGGTCGACCCGTTGGCCACGAAGTCGCCGGTGTAGATCACCGCCACCCAGCCGAGACCGACGTAGATCGGCACGTAGAGCCAGCGGGGCGCGCCCACCCAGAACACCCGGAAGAACACGCCGAGGATCGCACCGCCCCACACCACCGACAGCAGCACCGTCGCCTCGCGCTCGGGCAGGAGCAGCAGGCTGAACGGGGTGTAGGAGCCCGCGATCAGCAGGAAGATGTTGGCGTGGTCCCAGCGCTTGAGGACGTCGTGCGCCCGCGGCTGCCAGGTGCCGCGGTGGTACACGGCGCTGACGCCGAACAGCAGCAGCGACGTCACCATGAACACCGCCGCGCCGATCTTGTTGACCGCGCCGGGGGACAGCACGATCAGTACGATGAAGGCCGCCAGCGCGAGCGGCCACGTCCCGGCGTGCAACCATCCGCGTAGGTGAGGCTTGATCTCGCGGGCGACCTCGCGGATGCGATCGCCGACCTCCGTTGCGAGGTCGGGGCTGCTGTCGCGGGTGTCCATGGGGCGAGCCTAGCCAGCAGGACCCCCTCCCGGGGGGCGACCGTGACGAGGGTGACCCGTCGTGACGGTCACAGTGCAGGACGGCGACGGAGAGGAGGGCACGATGGGTGTCCGCGACCTGGCGTACAGCGTGTACGAGCGACGCCTCCAGCGCAAGCTCGATCCCGCGCAGCTGCCTCGCCACGTCGGAGCCATCGTCGACGGCAACCGTCGCTGGGCCAAGGGCGCCCGCACCGACGTCACCGACGGCTACCAGGCCGGCGCCGACAAGATCGTCGACTTCCTCGGCTGGTGCGAGGAGCTCGACGTCGAGGTCGTCACCCTGTGGCTGCTGTCCACCGACAACCTCGCCCGTCCCCGCGCCGAGCTGGACGCGCTGCTCAAGGTGATCGAGGACCTCGTCGACGCGCTCGCCGAGCGTCGCGGCTGGCCGCTGCGCATCATCGGCAACATGGACCTGCTCCCCGAGGGCAGTGCCGCCCGTCTGAAGGTCGCGGCCGAGTCGACCTCCGACGTCGACGCGATGACCGTCAACATCTGCGTCGGCTACGGCGGACGCCAGGAGCTCGCCGACGCCGTCCGCTCGCTGCTGCACGAGCAGGCCGAGGCCGGGCGCACGCTGGCCGACGTCGCCGAGGACCTCGACGTCGAGCACATCGCCGACCACCTCTACACCAAGGGCCAGCCCGACCCCGACCTCGTCATCCGCACCTCGGGCGAGCAGCGGCTCTCGGGGTTCCTGCTGTGGCAGAGCGTGCACAGCGAGTACTACTTCTGCGAGGCCCTGTGGCCCGCCTTCCGCCGCGTCGACTTCCTCCGCGCTCTCAGGGCGTACGCCGCCCGCGAACGGCGTTACGGGCAGTGAACCCGTGGCATCCCGCCTGACCGCGTTGCTGCCGGCCTCGACGAACAAGACCAGTTCGCCTTCGCCGACGCGCCTCGTCAGCCGGGCGCCGCGGGCCCACTGGATGCGCCGCATTCCCGTCACCTGACGTTCACACGACACGCGCGCGACCTCCCCCCGCGGGCGGCGCGTCGGTCGTACTTTGGGCGGGTCGACGGGTGGGGAAGCCCGTCGGTCCGGGAGGCCAGATGCACCACGAGCGCGATCCACGAGGATCGTCGCCGCGCGTGCCCGTCACGAGGGGGCCCGCCCCCGGGTCCTCGGTCGCAGCACCGGTCCGTCAGCACGACTGAACAGGACCGGGCGCGGGTGGCGTGCGTGGTCCGTGAGGAGCTCCACGTGGTTGCATCGAAGGCCCAGCGTCGCACCTACGTCATCGACACCAGCGTCCTGCTGGCCGACCCCGGCGCACTCCACCGCTTCGACGAGCACGAGGTCGTCGTCCCGGTCGTGGTCATCACCGAGCTGGAGGGCAAGCGCGCCCATCCCGAGCTCGGGTACTTCGCCCGCTCCGCCCTGCGGCTGCTCGACGAGCTGCGCGTCCAGCACGGCGCGCTCGACCGTCCGCTGCCCATCGGCGACCACGGCGGCACCGTGCGCGTCGAGCTCAACCACACCGACCCGTCGTCGCTGCCGTCGGGCTTCCGGATCGGCGACAACGACACCCGCATCCTGTCGGTCGCCAAGAACCTCGCCGACGAGGGCCACGACGTCACGCTCGTCTCCAAGGACCTGCCGATGCGCGTCAAGGCGTCGGCGGTGGGGCTGACGTCGGAGGAGTACCGCGCCGAGCTGGCCGTCGAGGCGAGCTGGACCGGCATGCAGGAGCTCGAGGTGCCCTCGGGCGTCGTCGACGCGCTGTACGACTCGGCCGTCGTCGACCTCCCCGAGGCCCGCGACCTGCCCTGTCACACCGGGCTCGTGCTGCTGTCCGACAAGGGCAGCGCACTCGGGCGCGTCACCCCCGACAAGCAGGTGCGGCTCGTCCGCGGCGACCGCGAGGCGTTCGGGCTGCACGGACGCTCGGCCGAGCAGCGGGTCGCCCTCGACCTCCTGCTCGACCCCGACATCGGCATCGTGTCGATGGGTGGGCGCGCGGGCACCGGCAAGTCCGCACTCGCCCTGTGCGCCGGCCTCGAGGCGGTGATGGAGCGCCGCCAGCACAAGAAGGTCGTGGTGTTCCGCCCGCTCTACGCCGTCGGCGGCCAGGAGCTCGGCTACCTGCCCGGCAGCGAGTCCGAGAAGATGGGCCCCTGGGCGCAGGCGGTGTTCGACACCCTCGGCGCCGTCGCGTCGAGCGACGTGATGGACGAGGTGATGGACCGCGGCATGCTCGAGGTCCTGCCCCTCACCCACATCCGCGGACGCTCGCTGCACGACGCGTTCGTCATCGTCGACGAGGCGCAGTCGCTGGAGCGCAACGTGCTCCTGACGGTGCTGTCGCGCATCGGCGCGAACTCCAAGGTCGTCCTCACCCACGACGTCGCCCAGCGCGACAACCTCCGCGTGGGCCGCTACGACGGCATCGTCGCGGTGGTCGAGAAGCTCAAGGGACACCCGCTGTTCTCCCACGTCACCCTCACCCGCTCCGAGCGCTCGCCCGTGGCCGCACTGGTCACGGAGATGCTGGAGGACGTCACGCTGTAGGCCGTCCGCGACGGCACCCGCGTCCCACCGCGCGGGTGCCGTCGCGCGCCTGTCGGCGCGGTGTGAAAGTGTTCTGTCACATCAGTCACACCAGGCACGACTCACAGCTGCACGGGGGAGACACCTTGGCTTCGACGGTCCGGCGCAGGACGCGCTCGGTGGCGCTCGCCGTCGGGGGAGCGCTCGTCGCGTCCCTCGCCCTGGCCGCGTGCGGCGGCAGCGGCAGCAGCGACGGGCCCACCAGCCTCACCTGGTACATCAACCCCGACGTCGGCAACCTCGACCCGTCCAAGGGCGGGCAGGCGGCGCTGGCGCAGAAGTGCTCCGAGGAGTCCGGCGGCGCGTACGACATCGACGTCGAGCTGCTGCCCAACGACGCCTCGCAGCAGCGCGAGCAGCTGGTCCGCCGCCTCGCGGCCGGTGACGACTCGATCGACCTGATGAGCCTCGACCCCGCCTTCACCGGCGAGTTCGCCAACGCCAAGTTCCTGGCCCCGATCCCGCAGGCCGACCAGACCCGGTTCACCGAGGGCGTGCTCAAGGGTGCGCTCGACTCGGCCACCTTCGAGGACCGGCTCGTCGCCGTCCCGCTGTGGTCCAACACGCAGGTGCTCTGGTACCGCAAGTCGGTCGCCGAGCGGGCCGGGCTCGACATGACGCAGCCGGTCACCTGGAAGCAGGTCATCGACGCGGCCGCGTCCACCGACACCACCGTGCAGGTCCAGGCCCGTCGCTACGAGGGCTACGCGGTCTGGCTCAACGCCCTGATCACCTCGGCCGGTGGCTCGATCGTGTCCGACGTCGAGGCCGGGCAGGACGCCAAGATCGGCGTCGACAGCAAGGCCGGGCGCGACGCCGCCACCGTCGTCCAGGAGCTCGTCGACTCCGGCGCCGCCAACCCCGGCCTGCCCAACGCCGACGAGACCCAGTCCGTCGCCGGCTTCGCGGCCGACAACGGCGCCTTCATGGTCAACTGGGAGTACGTCTACACCGACCCCACGGTCGACGCCATCCGCGACGACATCGGCTGGGCCAAGTACCCCGAGGTCGTCGAGGGCGAGGAGAGCCGTCCCCCGCTCGGCGGCATCAACCTGGCCGTCTCGGCGTTCTCCCAGCACCCCGACCAGTCGTACGCCGCCGTCGAGTGCCTGACCTCGCCCGAGAGCCAGAAGTCGTACGCGCTCAACTCGGGCAACCAGCCCGCGCTCGAGCAGGTCTACAGCGACCCCGAGCTCGTCGCGGCCTACCCGATGGCCGACCTGTGGCGGCAGAGCATCGAGGACGCCGCCCCGCGTCCGCTGACCCCCTACTGGACCGACATCAGCGCCGCGCTGGTCTCGTCGTGGCACTCGCCGCGCACGGTGAACCCCGACACGACGCCCGCCCGGTCGCAGAAGTACATCGAGGACGTCCTGAAGGGCAGGGCCCTGCTGTGAGCACCACGACGGCACCGACGACGCAGGCCGGCGGGTCCACCCCGGCCAAGAAGGCCAAGCCGCAGCGCAGCGACCGCGCCCGCGCCGAGAACGCGCTGGGCTGGAAGCTGGCCGGCCCGGCGGTGGCGATCATGCTGCTGGTCACCGCGTGGCCGATGCTGCGCGCGCTGTACCTGTCGCTGTTCAGCTACCGCCTCACCGACCCCGACGGCCGCGAGCTGATCTGGTTCCAGAACTACGGGGTCGTGCTGAGCGACCCGCTGTGGTGGCGCTCGGTGGGCGTCGCGGTCGGCATCATGGTCTTCACCGTGGCCGTCGAGCTGGTCATCGGCTTCGCCTTCGCGATGGTGATGCACCGCATCGTGTTCGCGCGCGGCATCGTCCGCACCTCGATCCTGGTGCCCTACGGCATCATCACCGTGGTCTCGGGCTACGCCTGGCTGTTCGCGTTCCAGACCGGGTCGGGGTTCGCGCCCACCTGGCTGGGCCTGGACACCTCCACCAACGTCTTCGACGGCTTCAGCAGCTCGCTGCTCATCGTCTGCCTGGCCGAGATCTGGAAGACCACGCCGTTCATCTCGCTGCTCCTGCTGGCCGGCCTGGCCCAGGTGCCCGAGGACATGATCGAGGCGGCCAAGGTCGACGGCGCCACCGCCTGGCAGCGGCTGCGCAAGGTGATCCTGCCGAGCATGCGTGCGGCGATCATGGTCGCGGTGCTGTTCCGCGCGCTCGACGCGTTCCGCATCTTCGACAACATCTTCATCATGACCGCCGGCGCCAACGGCACCTCGTCGCCGTCGATGCTCGTCTACAACGCGATGATCCAGCGGGTCGAGCTCGGCCTCGGCTCGGCGATGTCGGTGCTCCTGTTCCTGTTCGTGCTGATCGTGGCCTACGTGCTCATGAAGGGCTTCAGGGTCGACCTGAGCCAGGCGAGGGGTGACTGAGCCATGACTCCGCTGAAGGAACGTCAGAGGTGGTCCGGGGTCTCGATCGTCATCGGGCTCCTGTTCGCCGCCTGGGGGCTGCTCGTGATCGAGCGTCCCGACCTGTGGCTGTTCATGATCGTCGGGTCGATCTTCGTGCTCGCGGGCGTCGTCGGGCTGCTGATGGACAAGGCCAAGCCCGGCTTCTCGATGGCCTCGCTGGTCGGCGCGATGCTCGTCATGCTGTTCACGCTCACGCCCGTCGTGTGGCTCGTGGCGCTGTCGTTCAAGAACGGCACGTCCGACATCAACGCCGGCGGCTTCCTGCCGCAGGACCCCTCGTTCGTCAACTACCGCACGGTGTTCAGCTTCGAGCTGTTCCAGCGGGCGCTGATCAACTCGTTCGGCATCGCCGCCATCGCCACCACCGTCTCGGTCGTGCTGGCCACGTTCACCGCCTACGCGATCGCGCGGCTCGACTTCCGCGGCAAGAAGGCCGTGCTGTCGCTCGCCCTGGCCATCGCCATGTTCCCGGTGGTGGCGCTGGTCGGTCCGCTGTTCGACATGTGGCGCACGCTCGGCATCTACGACACGTGGCTCGGCCTGATCATCCCGTACCTGTCGTTCACGCTGCCGATGTCGATCTGGATCCTGTCGGCGTTCTTCCGCGAGATCCCGTGGGAGATGGAGCAGGCCGCCCAGGTCGACGGCGCCACGTCGTGGCAGGCGTTCCGCAAGGTGATCGTGCCGCTGGCCGCGCCGGGCGTGTTCACCGCGGCCATCATCACCTTCTTCTTCGCGTGGAACGACTTCGTGTTCGGCATCTCGCTGAGCTCGACCACCGACTCGATCCCGGTGCCCGCCTCGCTGGCGTTCTTCACCGGTGCGTCGCAGTTCGACACCCCGGTGGCCGCGATCGCCGCGGCGTCGGTCGTCGTCACCATCCCCATCTTCATCCTCGTCATGCTGTTCCAGCGCAAGATCGTCGCCGGCCTGACCTCCGGCGCAGTGAAGGGTTGATCCGCCAGTGGCTGCCATCGAGCTGAAGAACATCGTCAAGAAGTACGGCGACGGCTTCCCGGCCGTGAACGACGTCAGCATCGACATCGCCGACGGCGAGTTCATGATCCTGGTCGGCCCGTCGGGCTGCGGGAAGTCGACGCTGCTGCGGATGATCGTCGGCCTGGAGGACATCACTTCCGGCGACATGATCATCGACGGCGACCGCGTCAACGACAAGGCGCCGCGCGATCGCGACCTCGCCATGGTGTTCCAGAACTATGCGCTCTACCCGCACCTGACGGTCTACGAGAACATCGCGTTCCCGCTGCGCCTGCAGAAGGGCCAGCACAGCGAGGCCGAGATCGACGAGAAGGTGCGGGCGGCGTCCAAGACCCTCGAGCTCGACGAGCACCTCGAGCGCAAGCCCGGCAACCTGTCGGGCGGCCAGCGGCAGCGCGTCGCGATGGGACGCGCGATCGTCCGCGACGCCAAGGCGTTCCTGTTCGACGAGCCGCTGTCGAACCTCGACGCCAAGCTGCGCGGCCAGATGCGCACCGAGATCTCGCGCCTGCAGAAGACGCTCGGCGTCACCACCGTGTACGTCACGCACGACCAGACCGAGGCGCTGACGCTGGGCGACCGGGTCGCGGTGCTCAAGCGCGGCATCCTCCAGCAGTGCGCCACCCCGCGCGAGCTCTACGACGCCCCGGTGAACCTGTTCGTCGCGGGCTTCATCGGCTCGCCGCCGATGAACTTCATGCCGGCCGAGGTCAAGGACGGTCGCATCGAGCTGCCTTTTGCCAGCGTCGAGCTGGACGCCGCCACCCGGGCCAAGGTCGAGGGCCACGAGCTGCTCATCGCCGGCGTGCGTCCCGAGCACTTCGCCGACGCGTCGCTCGCCGACGACAAGGTCAAGGACCGCGGCGTCACCTTCACCGCCGACGTCGACGTGGTCGAGTGGCTCGGCAACGAGCAGTACGCCTACATCCCGTTCGACGCACCGCCGGCCGTCGCCGAGAAGCTCGCCGAGCTCGAGGCCGACCTCGACGGCGAGTCGTCCCGCCACCAGATCGTGGTGTCGCTCGACGCGGAGAGCAACCTGAAGCCCGGACGCCCGTTCGAGCTCGTGATGGACACGACGCGCCTGCACCTGTTCGTGCCCGAGACGGGGGAGAACCTCACCCTCGCCGCGAAGAAGGAGCCCGCCGACGCCTGAGGCGTCGGTCACGCCAGGTTGACCCTGCGCGAGGGTCGTTGCATCCTGGCCCTTCGTGCCTTCGGCACACCACACCCCGTCATCGCACCCTCTACGCCCCCGCGAGGTTCACCGACCGTGCCCCAGAACGCACCGGCCGGACGGCACGCTGCCGCCCGGCACCGCGGACAGAGCACCTACGAGCGCACCCGCGACCGCGTCTGTGACACCCTCCTCGACCTCCCGTCGCCGGCCGTCGGCGGACGCGTCGTCGCCGTGACGGCGGTGGGCGGCGTCCTGGCCGCCGGCGCCGTGCTGGGCACCCAGGCCGCCATGACGAGCGGCAGCACGCAGGCCGCCAGCGCCGACGTCGCCGCGAGCGACCTCGGAGCGGTCGACCTCGCCGGTCGTGACGACGCCGCCACCACGCAGACGTCGCGCGACGCGGCGCGTCCGTCCCTCGACCAGGCCAAGCAGGCCGCCGAGAAAGCCACCGCCTCGGCCACCACCGAGGCGCCCGTCGTGACTGAGACCTCGAAGGTCGACACCTCGGACCCCAAGGACCTCGCCAAGAAGCTGCTCGGCGACTTCGGCTGGGGCGAGGACCAGTTCTCCTGCCTGGACGACCTGTGGGTCGGCGAGAGCAACTGGCGCGTCGACGCCGACAACCCGACGTCGAGTGCCTACGGCATCCCGCAGGCCCTGCCCGGCAACAAGATGGCCTCCGAGGGCGCGGACTGGGCGACCAACCCCGTCACGCAGATCCGCTGGGGCCTGAAGTACATCGACGCGCGCTACGGCAGCCCGTGCGCGGCCGACTCGTTCAAGCGCGGCAACAACTGGTACTGAGCGCCTCGCTGCGCGCACCCTGGCAGACTGGCCGGGTGCGACGACCGACTCGTGGCGACGCCGTCGCGTACGGCCTGGGGGCCGTCCTCGCGGTCGTCTACGCCGCCATCTCGCTGACGCGCTACCGGCGCTTCGACACGCCGTCGTGGGACAACGCGATCTTCGAGCAGGCGATCAGGGGCTACGCCTCGCTCGGCGCCCCGATCGTCGACATCAAGGGCCCGGGCTACAACATCCTCGGTGACCACTTCTCGCCCATCACGGCGCTCGTGGCCCCGCTCTACGCCGTGTTCCCCGACGGCGCGACCCTGCTGGTGGCGCAGGCGCTGCTGGTCGCGGCGTCGGCCGTCGTCGTCACGCGGCTGGCGATCGAGCACCTCGGACGGGTCGCCGGGCCGTTCGTCGGGGTCGCGTACGGGCTGTCGTTCGGCGTCCAGGCCGCCGTCCTGGTCGACTTCCACGAGGTCGCGTTCGCCGCGCCGATGCTGGCGCTCGCGGGGTCCGCGTACGTCCGTCGGCAGTGGGTCCGCGTCGCGGCCTGGACGCTGCCCCTGCTGCTCGTCAAGGAGGACCTCGGCGTCACCGTCGTGGCCGTCGGCGTGGTGCTCGTGCTGTCGGGTGCGCGTCGGGTCGGGGCGGGCGTCGCGGTCGCCGGGGCCGTCGGGTTCGTGCTGGTCCTGCTCGTGCTGATCCCGGCGATGAACCCGCAGGGCACCTACGACTACCTCGGCGTGGTGGGCGCCGGTGGGGGAGTCGACGCCGGCCCGGGCCCGCTGACGGTGCTGTTCACCGACGTCGGCACCAAGGTGGTGACCGTGCTGGTGACGCTCGGCGTCACCGGGTTCCTGGCGCTGCGGTCGCCGTGGGTGCTGGTGGCCGGGCCGACGCTCCTGTGGCGGTTCGTCGGCGACAACCCCTACTACTGGGGCATCGAGTGGCACTACTCGCTCGTGCTGATGCCGATCGTGTTCTGCGCGATGATCGACGCGGTCGTGCGTCTACGGTCCGGCGATGGACCGGACTGGCTGCGCACCTACGCGTCGCAGGTGCCGGCGGTGGCCACCGCGGTGGCCCTGGTGATGTGCCTGCAGCTGCCCGTCAAGGCCCTGTTCGACCCCGCCACCTGGCAGGAGTCGCCGCGCGCCGCGTCCGCCCGCGCGGCGCTGGACGCGATCCCGCCGGGCTCCAGCGTCGAGACCGACATCGGCCTCATCACCCACCTCACGTCCGACCGCACCGTCTACTGGACGGGGACGGTGGGCGACGCGGTGCCCGACTACGTCCTGGTGGACACCCTCGGCGGCGGGTGGAGCCAGCAGCCCGACGTCGTCGCCTACGCCGAGCAGCAGCACCCCGGCACCCGCTACGAGCAGGTCCTCGACGACGGCGGCTTCCTCGTCGCCCGTCGCCTCCCCTCCTGACCCCCGCCCCCACCCGCCGAGTGGCGCAAGCTCGGGGTCGACACGCATGATCCAGCCCGATCTTGCGCCGGTTGAGCACGAATGTGCGCCACTCGGCGAGCCGGGAACGGTGCCGCGGGTGCGTCTTTCGGACGACGGCACCTCTGGTCTTTCGGCCGTGGCCGCCACCCGCCCGGGCTCCCTAGCGTGGCCGCATGAGCGACGGGGCGAAGTGGCACTGGATCGACGTCGACGGCCGCCGGCTGGAGACGGCGGTCGTCCGCGACGGGAGGGGTCGACGTCTGCAGCTGCGCGTCGACGGCGAGGTGGTCGACGACAAATCGTCGACGTGGTCCAAGACCGTCCTGCGCTGCGACGACGGCACCGGCGTCGAGGTCGAGCCCGTCCACCCGGGGCGGATCTCCGCGGCGCGGCTGGTGCCACCGGAGGACGACACCTCGAGCGACGACCTCAGCGAGCTGCTGCAGGACCGGCGAGCCAGCCGCCTCCGCCCGCCCCGCGGGACCGTCGGGGCGCGCCTGGACGACTACGCCGACGCTCATCCCTGGTTCGTCGTCGTCCGGCACGTCGGCGGTTCGGGTGCAGGGGTGCTGCTGTCGGTGCTCGGCATCGGGGCGCTGCTGCGTGCCCTGCTCCCGCGGTTCGACGTCGACCTCTCGCCGCCGGACTGGCTGCCGTCGATCGACCTCTCGTGGATCCCCGACCCGTTCGGCTGGCTCTGGGGCCTGCTGCCCGACTGGGACCTGCCCGACCTCGACGCGCCCGGCTGGGTGGATGCGCTCGTCTCGTCGTGGAAGTGGTGGGGGCCGGTCGCCATCGCCCTGTTCGTGGCGCTCGGCGAGGTCGACCGTCGCCGCAAACGCGCCGAGCGGGACGCAGCCCACGCACGCCACGACCCGTCCGACCCGGGGACCACCCCGCGCCGCTGACGCCGAGTGGCGCAGAACCCGTACCGAGTGGCGCGAAAACGGGGTCGACCGCGCGTGTCGACCCCGTTTTTGCGCCACTCGGCGTCAGGGCGGGCGTGGGGTGGGGCCAGCGGGACGGGGTGGGTCAGGGGTGGGTCATGGAGAGGACGTCGAGGGCGTCGTCGAGCTGCTGCTCGGTGAGGGTGGTGCCGTCGACGAGGCCCATCTCGACGACGACCTCGCGGATGGTCTTGCGCTCGGCGACGGACTTCTTGGCCACCTTCGCGGCGGTCTCGTAGCCGATGTACTTGTTGAGCGGGGTGACGACGGACGGCGAGGACTCGGCGTACTCGCGGGCGCGCTCGACGTCGGCGGTGATGCCGTCGATGCAGCGGTCGGCGAGCACCGTCGAGCTGTTGGCGAGCAGGCGCACCGACTCGAGCACGTTGCGGGCGATGACGGGCAGCATGACGTTCAGCTCGAAGTTGCCGCCGGCACCGGCCGTGGTGACGGTGACGTCGTTGCCGATGACCTGGGCGGCGACCATCAGGGTCGCCTCGCACAGGACCGGGTTGACCTTGCCGGGCATGATGCTCGAGCCGGGCTGCAGGTCGGGCAGGTGGATCTCGGCGAGGCCGGTGCGCGGGCCCGATCCCATCCAGCGCAGGTCGTTGCAGATCTTGGTGAGCGACACCGCGACGGTGCGCAGGTGCCCCGACAGCTCGACGATGCCGTCGCGGGCGCCCTGGGCCTCGAAGTGGTCCTCGGCCTCGGTCAGCGGCAGACCGGTGCGCTCGGCGAGCAGCTCGATGACGCGCTGCGGGAAGCCGATCGGGGTGTTGATGCCGGTGCCGACGGCCGTGCCGCCCAGCGGCACCTCGGCGACGCGCGGCAGCGACGACTCGACGCGCTCGACGCCGCGGCGGATCTGCTTGGCGTAGCCGGCGAACTCCTGGCCGAGGGTGACGGGCGTGGCGTCCATCAGGTGGGTGCGGCCGGACTTGACCACCTCGGCGAACTCGTCGGCCTTGCGCTCGAACGACGCCGCGAGGTGCTCCAGCGCCGGGACGAGCTGCTGGATCGTGGCGGCGGTGGCGGCCACGTGGATCGAGGTCGGGAAGACGTCGTTGCTGGACTGGCTGGCGTTGACGTGGTCGTTGGGGTGGACGTCGCGGCCGAGGCTGCGGGTGGCCAGCGTCGCGAGCACCTCGTTGGTGTTCATGTTGGACGAGGTGCCCGAGCCGGTCTGGAAGACGTCGATCGGGAACTCGCCGTCGTGCTTGCCCGAGGCGACCTCGTCGGCCGCGGCGACGATGGCGTCGGCCATGTCCTGCTCGAGCACGCCGAGCTCGGCGTTGGCGGTGGCGCACGCGGCCTTGACCTGGGCGAGCGCGCGGATGTGCTGCGACTCGATCGGGCTGCCCGAGATCGGGAAGTTCTCCACCGCCCGCTGGGTCTGGGCCCGCCACAGGGCGTCCTTGGGCACCTGGACCTCGCCCATGGTGTCGTGCTCGATGCGGTACTCCGTCTCAGCGCTCATGGCCCCGAGGCTATCGCCCGGTCACGAGCCGCGCGGTGCCCGTCCCCGCAGCAGCCAGTACGCCTCCTCGCGCCCCTGCAGCCGGACGGGGACGCGGTCGGCCGCGACGTCGTCGCACACCTGCGCCAGCGCGTCGCGCAGAGCGGGGGAGTCAGCCATCGACCAGATGCACAGCACCCCGCCCGGACGCAGCCGCGCGACGCAGGTGGCCAGGAACGGCACGCCGTAGACGGCGGCATTCGCGTCGAGCACCAGGAAGTCCGGGCCGTTGTCGACGTCGAGCAGCACCGCGTCGACCGACGTCTCCGGCAGCGAGGCGACCACGTCGCGGACGTCGCCGACGCGCAGGTCGGTGCGAGGGTCGTCGAGCAGGTCGCGGCCGGGCACCCGTCCCTCGCGCATCCACCGGGCGACGGCCGGCTCGATCTCGGCGACGACGACGCGCCGCACCCGCTCGTCGGCCAGCAGCTCGCGCAGCGTGTGGCCGAGGCCCAGGCCGCCCACCACCACGGTGGACGGGTCGTCGGCGGCGTCGAGCACGGCGCGCGCGAGCAGCCGCTCGGACGACGTCTCCTGGTCGTCCATCACGAAGACGCCGTTGACGCGCAGCTCGACGGCGCCGTCGGCGCGGGTGCGCAGGCTCGCGCGGCCGTCGTCGGACAGGTCCATGGACCCGGACCCTACGACCTCCCGTGCGGCCGGCGCGGTCCGAGCGCGCTCAGGTGGGCGGTGGACCAGGCGTACGCCGCCGAGCTGGCGAGGTCGAGCTCGTCGGTGAGGGCGACCAGGGGCGAGACCGCGACCTGCACGCGCCGCTGGTGGTCTCCCACCTCGCGGGCGAGCCGGACCAGCGGCGCCCACGGGTCGAGCAGGACGGCGTCGCCGACGGTGCGGTCGAGGTCGACGACCGCCGACACCTCGGCGGGGTCGAGGCCGGCGAGGGCGTCGAGGGCCGACAGGACGGCGGCGGCGAACGCGAGGTGGGCGCGGGGGAGCCCCCGTGACCGGGCCAGCTCCTCGCACATCCGCGCGCGCTGCACGGCGGTGAGCAGCCCGTCGAGCGCGCCGCCGGAGCAGCGCTCCAGGATCAGCAGGCAGGCCCACTGACGCGAGCGGACGGTGCCGAGCATCCGGATCGCGGCCTGCGGCGACGCGACGCTGCGGGCCAGGCCGCCGGTCGGGTCGACGCCGGCGAGACGCACGAGGTCGTGGGCGAGGACCGCGTCGTGGCCGACGACCCACTCCAGCTCCGCGCTGTCCAGCTCGGTGGTGAGCAGCATGGTGGCGAGCTGGACGCGACCGGCGTCGCTGGGCCCGGCACCGTCGGAGCCGACGACCCCGGGACGCTCGACCCCGTACCCCTGGAACAGGTCGAAGCCGTGGGCCCGCGCCAGGTCGAGGGCCTGGTCCGACTCGACCTTGGTGGCCACCGCGCGCACGCCGTGCTCGTGGCAGCGGCGGACGAGCGCTCCCAGCTCGTCCTCGGGGGTGTCCAGCAGGTCGATCTTGGCGAAGTCGGCGAGCGCCAGCAGGTCCTCGACGCCGTCGGACCACACGAAGCCGTCGAGCGAGACCTGGTAGCCCTGCTCGCGGAGGCGCCGGCAGCCGGCGACCTCGACGGGGGTGACGCGGTGAGGCGTCGGCAGCTCGGCCACGGTGCTGCGCGGGGGCAGCGGCATGGCGAGGTGGCCCTCGACGACCCCACGCCCCACGTTGCAGAACACCAGCAGGTCGCCGGCCAGCAGGTCCAGGCCGAGCGACAGGGCGCTCAGCACGACGTGCGTGGTCATCTGGTCGCCGCCGGGGCGCACGGCCTCGGGGCCGGCGAGCCGGTAGAGCAGCTCGTAGCCGGTCACGGCGCCCGTGGCGTCGACGATCGGCTGGCGCCCGACGACGACCTCGGACGAGACGAGCGGCGTGGGGCTCCCGGTCCTGCGCATGCTCCTCACCGGGCGTTGATCGGCAGAGACGCGCGCGACCTGAGGGATCAGGCGCGTCGCGGCTCGCGGTCGTGCGCCCGGCGCGCCGTGCGCACCACGGCCTCGACGAGCGTGCGGCGGGTGGCGGCGGGCATGTCGTGGCCCATCCGGGGGATGGTGACGAGCTCGGCGCCGGGGATGGCGCCCGCCGTGGCGCGCCCGCCCGAGGAGTGGACCATCGGGTCGGCCAGGCCGTGGACGGCGCACGCGGGCACGTCGAGGCGGCGCAGGGCCGGGGTGCGGTCGACCTGGGTGAGGATGGCCAGCATCTGGCGCAGGACGCCGCTGCCGCTCCAGCCGCGGTCGAAGGTCTCGCCGGCGCGGGCGAGCACCATCTCCTCGTCGACGTCCCAGCCGGGCGAGCCGATCGCCTTGGCGGTGTAGAGCGAGCGGGCGACGTACTCGTCACGGGTGCGACCGACGGGCTTGAGCAGTCCCGCGAGCAGGCGTGGGTGCTGCCAGCCCACGCGGCGGTTGCCCGTGGTCGACATGATCGAGGTGAGGGACAGGACGCGGTCGGGTCGCGCGATCGCCATCGTCTGGGCGATCATGCCGCCCATCGAGACGCCCACGACGTGGGCCCGGTCGACACCGAGCGCGTCGAGCAGCCCGAAGCCGTCGTCGGCCATGTCGGGCAGCCCGTACGGCACGTCGACCCGGCGGCCGGCGAACGCCTTGACGACGTCGGAGCGACGCACGCGGTGGCCGGAGAAGCGCGTCGAGCGGCCGGTGTCGCGGTTGTCGAACCGCACCACGTGGTAGCCCTCGGCGACGAGCGCCTCGCAGAAGTCGACCGGCCACCAGTTCATGGGGCAGCCCAGACCCATCACGAGCAGGATCGTGGGGTCGGACGGGTCGCCGAAGGTCTCGTGGCAGATCTCGACGCCGGACGTCAGCGTGGCGGTCTTCTCGGGCACCGGTGCCTCCTGAGGTCGACGTGGTCGGCCTCCATGTTACCCGCGGGTACTACGCCCGCAGGGAGGGCAGCTCGGCGCTGCGCGGCGGGTCGGCGCCGTGCCGCGAGCAGGTGATCGCCGCGGCGGTGACGGCCAGCTCGCCGAGCGTGGTGAGCTCGTCGGCGTCGAAGGTCTCGCGACCCTGCCAGCCCCGGTGCAGGACGCCGGCCAGCATCGCCGCCATGAACGAGTCGCCGGCGCCGATGGTGTCGGCCATCTCGATGGGGGGCACCTCGACGCGCACCCGGGCGTCGCGCGACACGAGCAGGGCGCCGTCGCCGCCGAAGGTGACGACGAGCAGCGCGAGGCGCGTGCCGTCGGCCAGGGCCCGCTCGGCGAGGGAGTCGGGCGTCTCTCCGAGGTCGGCGACGTCCTCGTCGCTGAGCTTGCAGATGCTGGCCGTCTCGAGCAGGGCGTCGACGCGGCGGCG
>NZ_JBMGQR010000036.1:0-39199 GCF_049059935.1 Solicola agrisoli
CACCGCGAGCGGCGGCGAGGACTGCGAGTTCACCGCCAGCGGCCGCACCATCACGTTCCACGGCTTCCTCAAGGCCTACGTCGAGGGCCACGACGACCCCGACGGCGAGACCGACGACAAGCAGACCCGCCTGCCCGACCTCGCCGAGGGCGACCCGCTGACGGTGGCCTCCCTCGACGCGGCCGGCCACGAGACGCGTCCGCCGGCCCGGTACACCGAGGCCACGCTGATCCGCGAGCTCGAGGAGCGCGAGATCGGCCGCCCGTCCACGTACGCCTCGATCGTCACGACGATCCAGAACCGCGGCTACGTCTACAAGAAGGGCACCGCGCTGGTGCCGGCGTGGGTCGCGTTCGCCACCGTCCGTCTGCTCGAGGGCCACTTCGGCCGCCTGGTCGACTACGAGTTCACCGCCTCGCTCGAGGCCGTCCTCGACTCCGTCGCCGGCGGCCGTCGCGACCGCGTCAACGTCCTGCACGGGTTCTGGTTCGGCGACGAGGACGGCGACACCGCCCTCAAGGCGCTGGTCGAGGACCTCGGCGACATCGACGCCCGCGGCATCTCCACGTTCGAGATCGGCGAGGGCATCAACGCCCGCGTCGGCCGCTACGGCCCGTACGTCGAGGGACCGCCGGACGCCGAGGGCCAGCCCGCGCGCGCCAACATCCCCGACGACCTCCCGCCCGACGAGCTGACGCTCGAGAAGGCGCGCGAGCTGCTCGCCAACCCCACGGGCGCCGAGCGCGAGCTGGGCCTGCACCCCGAGACGGGCCAGAAGGTGGTCGCGAAGAACGGCCGCTACGGCCCGTACGTCACCGAGCTGCTGCCCGAGGACGCGCCCACCAAGGGCAAGAAGGCCGTGAAGCCGCGCACCGCCAGCCTGTTCAAGTCGATGGAGCTCGAGACGCTGACGCTCGAGGACGCCGTCCGGCTGCTGACGCTGCCGCGCGTCGTCGGCGTGGCCCCCGCCGCCGAGGGCGAGGAGGAGGGGCAGGAGATCACTGCCCAGAACGGTCGCTACGGGCCCTACCTGAAGAAGGGCACCGACTCCCGCTCGATCGACTCCGAGGAGCAGCTGCTCACCATCACCCTCGACGAGGCGCTCGCGATCTACGCCCAGCCCAAGCAGCGCGGACGTCGCGCCGCCGCGGCCCCGCTCAAGGAGCTCGGCGCCGACCCCGTCAGCGGCGGCACGATGCTCGTCAAGGACGGCCGATTCGGCCCGTACGTCACCGACGGCGAGGTCAACGCCACCCTGCGCAAGGGCGACGAGCCCGACACCCTCACCGCCGAGCGCGCCGCCGACCTCCTGGCCGAGAAGCGCGCCAAGGGTCCGTCGACCAAGAAGACCGCCCGCAAGGCCCCGGCCAAGAAGGCGACCAAGAAGACCGCGGCCAAGAAGGCCCCCGCCAAGAAGACCGCGGCGAAGAAGACCGCGGCCAAGAAGACCACCGCGAAGGCCGCCGCCAAGAAGTCCTGACGCGGGGCTCGGTGACGGATTCCCAGGTATACCTGGGAATCCGTCCCCATACCCGGAGAACTTCCCGGGTATCGGGACAGAAGTCCGTGCCGAGTGGGACGGGTGGGACGGCGCAGCCCTGTCCGCGCGGCCGCCGCCGGGTCTACGCTGCGGCGGTGTCGACGATCTCGCGCCTGGTCCGGCCCATGCGCCCCCGCGACCCGGCCGAGCCCCACCGGGCGGCGACGCCGCTCGAGCTGCTCACCGACCTGTGCTTCGTGGTCGCGATCGCGCAGTGCGCGCTGACGCTGCACCACGCGATCTCCGAGGACCACCTCGCCGACGCGGCGCCGCACTTCGTCGTCGCGTTCTTCGCGATCTGGTGGGCCTGGCTGAACTTCGCCTGGTTCTCCTCGGCCTACGACAACGACGACGTGCCGTACCGCGTCCTCACGCTCGCGCAGATCCTCGGCTCGCTCGTCCTCGCGGCGGGCATCCCGCGGATGTTCGAGGACGACTTCACCCTCGGCGTCGTCGGCTACGTCGTGATGCGCCTGGCGCTCGTCGTGCAGTGGTGGCGGGCGTCGCGCCAGGACCCCGAGCGCCGGACCACCTGCCGGCGGTACGCGATCGGCATCGTGGTCGTCCAGGTCGGTTGGATCCTGTTCCTCGCCACCCCGCCGCAGCTCGGGCTGGAGTTCGTGGCGCTGCTCGTCCTCTGCGAGTTCGTGGTGCCCGTCTGGGCCGAGCGCACCGGGCGGACGCCGTGGCACCCGCACCACATCGCCGAGCGGTACGGCCTGTTCCTGATCATCGTGCTCGGCGAGACGATCCTGTCCACCACCGTCGCGATCCAGGAGGCGCTGGACGACGAGGGCCACCGCGTCGAGCTGCTCGGCGTGGTCGTCGGCGGCGTCCTCGTGGTGTTCTCACTGTGGTGGCTGTACTTCGCCCGCGAGGCCGGCGACGTCCTCGCCCGCCTGGAGACCAACGCGGGCGCCTACGCCTGGGGGTTCGGGCACTACTTCGTCTACGCGTCCGGCGCTGCGGTCGGGGCCGGTCTGGCCGCGCGCGTCGACTTCTGGACCGACCACTCCGAGGCCCCCGCGTGGCAGAGCGCGATCGCCGTGACGCTTCCCGTCGCGGTGTTCCTCGCCGCGTGGTGGGCGGTGTGCATCCGCCACCACGACGCGTCCGCGCGCACCTGGGCGCCGGTGCTCCTCGCGGTGGCCGTCGTCCTGGCCGGGACGCTGACGCCGGTGCCCGAGCTGGTCGCCGGGCTCGTGTGCCTGGCGCTGCTCGTGCTCGAGCTGCGCTTCGGCGGGCTGCTGGGCGACGCCGAGCCCGTCCACGCCTGAGCCGGCTGTCCGCACCCCGCCGTACGCTGACCCGGTGACGACGCCGGACGCCCCCGCCGCCCCCCTGGGCGTCCGCGGCCTGCTGCGGGGTCGGTTGTTCAGGCGCTTCTGGTCGATGCTCGGCGTCGCGTCGCTCGGTGACTGGATGGGTCTGCTCGCGCTCACCGCGTTCGCCAACGCCGTCGCCGGCGCCGACTACGCCGACCGCAACTTCGCGATCGCGGGCGTGCTGTTCCTGCGGGTGGTGCCGGCCCTGCTGATCGGCCCGTTCGGCGGCTACGTCGCCGACCGGCTCGACCGCCGCGCCACCCTGTTCACCGGCCTGGCCTTGCGCGCGGTGCTGTTCGCGTCGATCCCGCTCGTGGGCACGCTGTGGTGGCTGTTCGTGGTCACGGTGCTCGTCGAGGCCGTCAACGCCGTCTGGCTGCCCACCAAGGACGCCGCCGTCCCCACCCTGGTGCACCGCCGCGACCTCGAGGACGCCAACCGCGTCAACCTCGCCACCACCTACGGCTTCGCGCTGCCCGCCGCCGCCCTGTTCATCGCGATCACGGCGCTGGCCGAGGCGCTCTCGTCGGTGCTCGGGCTGCTGGGCGACCCGCGCGACCCGGCGGCGCTCGTCCTCTTCGTGGTGGCCGGCCTCTTCGCGGTCGGCGCCCTGTTCGCCGCGGGTCTGCACGGGCTCCCGCGCGCCCCCGTGGCCGACGCGGGCGTGGGGATCCTGCGCAGCATCGCCGACGGCTGGGGCTACGCCGGACGCACCCAGGTCGTCCGCGGGCTCGTCGTCGGCGTGGTCGGGGCCTTCGCCGCAGGAGGCGTCGTCATCGGGCTCGGCCGCGTCTACGTCACCGACCTCGGCGCCGGCGACCCCGGCTACGGCGTGCTGTTCGGCGCGGTCTTCGCCGGGCTCGGGCTCGGCATGTGGCGCGGGCCCACCGTCCTGCGCCAGGTGACGCGGCGCCGGCTGTTCGGCGTGGCCCTGGTGACGGCCGGCGTGTTCCTGCTGCTGCTCGCGGCCGTCGGCAACATGGTGCTGGCCGCGGTCTTCGTCCTGGGGCTCGGGTTCGCGTCGGGCGTCGCCTGGATCACCGGCTACACGCTGCTCGGCCACGAGGTCGACGAGGACGTCCGCGGGCGCACGTTCGCGCTCGTCCAGTCGCTCGTGCGGCTCGCGCTCGCGCTCGTGCTGGCCGTCGCGCCGCTCGTCGCGGGCGTGATCGGCACCCACCGGTTCCGGCTCAACGACGACGCCGCCCTCACCTACAGTGGGGCGCAGCTCACCTTCGCCGTCGCCGCCCTCGCCGCGGTGGTGTTCGGCGTCGTGTCCTTCCGACAGATGAACGACCGCCCAGGAGTGTCCTTGCTCGCAGAGATCCGGAGCGGGGACGGCGCCGCCGTCTACGCGCCCCACGGCGTGTTCGTCGCGCTCGAGGGCGGCGAGGGCGCCGGCAAGTCCACCCAGTCGCGCCTGCTCGAGGCCTGGCTGCGCGAGGACGGGTACCAGGTCGTCCTCACCCGCGAGCCCGGCGACACCGCGGTCGGCGCCACCGTCCGGGGCATCCTGCTCGACCCCGCCACCGGCGACATCGCGCCGCGCACCGAGGCGCTGCTCTACGCCGCCGACAAGGCCGAGCACGTCGCCACGGTGGTGCGGCCGGCGCTCGACCGCGGCGCCGTCGTCGTCACCGACCGCTACGTCGACTCCACGCTCGCCTACCAGGGCGCCGGACGCGTGCTCGACCGCGACGAGGTCGAGCGCGTCGCCCGCTGGGCCACCGGCTCGCTGCGCCCGCACCTGACGGTCCTGCTCGACGTGGACCCCACCGTGGGCCTGGGCCGGTTCGACGACCACGACCGGCTGGAGTCCGAGCCGCTGGAGTTCCATGGACGCGTCCGCGCCTCGTTCCTCGAGCTCGCCGCGGCCGACCCCGAGCACTACCTGGTGCTCGACGCGTCCGACGCCCCCGAGACGATCGCCGCCGCGGTGGCCGAGCGGCTGCGTCCGCTGCTGGCCACGGCGACGCGCGCCGCCGAGGCCGACGCGTGAGCGTCTGGGACGACCTCGTCGGGCAGGAGCCCGTCGTCGCGACGCTGCGGCACGCCGCCCGCGCGGCGCAGGAGCGTCGTGAGGGCGGCCCAGGCCGCGGCATGACCCACGCGTGGCTGTTCACCGGGCCACCCGGGTCGGGCCGCTCCAACGCGGCGCGCGCGTTCGCCGCCGCGCTGCAGTCCGACGACGTCGGCGAGGCCGACACCCCCGAGCTGCGCACCGCGCTCACCGGCTCGCACCCCGACGTCACGCTGGTGCGCACCGACCAGCTGACCATCGGCGTCAGGGAGATCCGCGACCACGTGCGTGGCGCGGCCATGCGTCCCGCCGGCGGCAAGTGGCAGGTGCTCGTCGTCGAGGACGCCGACCGGCTCACCGAGGAGGCGGCCGACGCGCTGCTCAAGTCCCTCGAGGAGCCGCCGCCGCGCACGGTGTGGATGCTGTGCGCGCCCACCGCCGAGGACGTCATCGTCACCATCCGCTCGCGCTGCCGCCAGGTCGTGCTCCGCACGCCGCCGGCGCACGCCGTCGCCGAGATGCTCACCCGCCGCGAGGGCGTCCCCGAGGCGCTGGCGCTGTCGGCGGCCCGCGCCGCGCAGGGCCACGTCGGCCGTGCCCGCGCGCTGGCCACGGACGAGTCGGTGCGGGCGCGCCGCTCGACGATCCTGCACCTGCCGTCGTCGCTGACGTCGCTCGGCGCCTGCATGACCGCCGCCCAGCGGGTCCACGAGGCGGCCGAGGAGAACGCCGGCGAGGTGGCCGCGCGGGCCGAGGAGTCCGAGCTGCGCGACCTGCGCACGTCGTGGGGCATCGAGGAGCGCGGCAAGCGTCCGGTCGGTTACCAGGGGGCCCTGTCGCAGCTGGAGAAGGAGCACAAGCGTCGCCGCACCCGCATGGTCCGCGACTCCGTCGACGGCGTCCTGCTCGACCTGCTCTCGTTCTACCGCGACGTGCTCGCCACCCAGCAGTCGCCGGCCACCGAGCTGGTCAACGCCGAGGCGGCGGCCGACGTCCACGCCATGGCCCGACAGGGCACGCCCGAGCAGACGCTCCGCAGCCTGGAGTCGATCCTCGCGTGCCGCGAGGCGCTCACGGCCAACGCCGCACCCCTCCTGGCGCTCGAGTCGCTGATGCTGTCGCTCAAGCGCTGACCGGCCCGACCCTGTGGACGGTGCCCTGCCGGGCTACCCCGCGTCCCGTACGTTGGACCGCGACGATCGGCCCGGCTCGGGCCATGGCGAAGGGGACTGGATGCGTCGACGGCTCGGCTCTGCTGCGTGGTTCAAGACCCTCGGGGTGGCGGTGGCGGCCACGGTGGTCCTCGCCGGGTGCACCCAGGCGGGCGACCTCGCCGAGCGGTCGGGCCCGAGCGGCGGCACCGACGCGCCCCAGGCCTCGTCGGCACCCGAGCCCGACCTGCAGAAGTTCTACGGCCAGGAGCTGAGCTGGGAGGACTGCGGCGAGGCGCAGTGCGCCGGCGTCGAGGTCCCGATCGACTACGCGAAGCCCGACGGCGAGACCCTCGAGCTGCGGATCCGCAAGCAGCCCGCGCAGGGCGAGCGCAAGGGCACCGTCTTCATCAACCCCGGCGGCCCCGGCGGGTCCGGCCAGGACTTCGTGTCCCAGTTCGAGAGCGCGGCGCCGTCCGGCGTCGTCGACGCGTACGACGTGATCGGCTTCGACCCGCGCGGCGTCGGCGAGAGCACGCCCCTGAAGTGCCTCGACGACGAGCAGCTCGACGCGTACGTCGCCTCCGACCCCGCGCCCGACACCCCGGCCGAGGTCGCCGACTTCGCCGCCCAGAGCAAGAAGATGGGCGACGCCTGCCTGGCCAACTCCGGCGAGCTCGCCCGCCACGTCTCCACCGTCGAGGTGGCCAAGGACCTCGACGTCCTGCGCGCGCTCGTCGGCGACGACGAGCTGACCTACTACGGCGCCTCCTACGGCACCTCGATCGGCGCCACGTACGCCGAGCTGTTCCCGGCGAAGGTCGGCCGGATGATCCTCGACGGCGCGATCGACCCCACCCTCGACGCCCGCCAGACCAACCTCGGCCAGGCCAAGGGCTTCCAGACCGCGCTCAGCGCCTACATCCAGGACTGCGTCTCCGGCGGCGACTGCCCGATCGGCTCCAGCGAGGCCGACGCCACCGCCAAGCTCAAGGCGTTCCTCGCCGGGCTCGACGCCAACCCGCTGAAGACCGGCGACCCCGACCGACCGCTCGGCCAGACGCTCGGCTTCTACGCCGTCGCGCTCCCGCTGTACAACCAGCAGAGCTGGCCCGTGCTGACGCAGGTGCTGCAGGCCGCGTACAACGGCAACGGTGCGCCGGCGCTCAGCGTCGCCGACCAGTACCTCGGACGCACGGCGGACGGGTACAAGGACAACTCGGCGCAGGTCATCACCGCCGTCAACTGCCTGGACGACCCCGAGACGATCACCGCGGCGCAGACCGAGGCGTCCATCCCGCAGTACCTCGCCGACTCCCCGGTGTTCGGCGAGATCTTCGCCTGGAGCCCCTACGGCTGCGCCACCTGGCCGATCAAGCCCACGGCCGCGCCGCTCACCATCGACGGCGACGGCGCCGCCCCGATCGTCGTCGTCGGCACCACCCGCGACCCCGCCACCCCGTACGAGTGGTCGCAGGGCATGGCCAAGGCGCTGCAGTCGGGCGTGCTCGTCACCCGCGACGGCGACGGACACACCGCGTTCGGCGTGGGCAACGAGTGCGTCGACTCGATGACCGAGAAGTACTTCGTCGACGGCACCGTCCCCAAGGACGGCCTTCAATGCTGACCAGCGGGCTCAGGCATCCCGCCTGGCTGCGTTGCGACCGGCTCGCAGGGCAAGACCGGCCCGGCGTCGCCGTCCGCGCCTGACCAGCCGGGCGCCTGACCCCGCTGGCGGGCCGCAGGTCCCGGCTTGCCGCCTGGCTGCGTGGCGACAGGCTCGCGGGACAGGACCGCCCCGGCGTCGCCGTCCGCGCCTGACCAGCCGGGCGCCTGACCCGGCTGGCGGGTCGCTAGTCCCGGGGGAGGGGCGTGAGCCGGGCGCTGCCAAGCACGCGCGTGACGTCGATGACGATCGCGACGCGCTCGGGGTTCTCGCGCGGCTGGCGGTAGCGCTCGGCGTACCGGCGCACCGCCTCGGCGACCTCGTCGACGTCGCGCGTGATCCGCGCGCGACCCTCGAGCGTCGACCAGCGGCCCCCGTCCACCTGGCACACCGCGACGGTGGCCTCACCGTCCAGCCGCTCGACGTGGCGGACCTTCGCCGACCCACCGCCGGTGATGACGCGGGCCGTCAGCGTCTCGGGGTCGTACGTGACGCCGACGGGGACGACGTGCGGCGTGCCGTCGGCGCGCAGCGTGGTGAGCGTGCACAGGTGCCGCTCGCGCCAGAACGCGGCGAGGTCGGGGTCGCGCGGGTCATGCGTCGGCATCGGCTGCGATCGCCTCGTGGTGCCGGATGACCTCGCCGACGATGAACTGCAGGAACTTCTCGGCGAAGGCGGGGTCGAGGTCGGCCTCGTTCGCCAGGCTCCGCAGCCGCTCGATCTGGCGCCCCTCGCGTGCCGGGTCCGACGGCGCCAGCCCGTGCCGGGCCTTCAGCTCGCCGACCCGCTGGGTGCACTTGAAGCGCTCGGCCAGCACGTGGATCAGGGCGGCGTCGATGTTGTCGATGCTGGCGCGCATCCGCTCCAGCTCGGCCCTCACCTCCGGCTCGGCTCCGGCCACGGTGGACGTCGGTGCGTCGGGCTCGCTCACGGCACGAAGTCTAGGGGCGGGCCCGATTTCTCTCCCCGCGCCCTCGCCCGATACAGTTGGCAGTCGGTCCGGCGGGCGATCCTCGTCCGGACTCCGCCGCCTTAGCTCAGTCGGCAGAGCGTCTCACTCGTAATGAGAAGGTCGTCGGTTCGATTCCGACAGGCGGCTCCACCAAAGCCCCAGGTCAGTGGCCGTTTCGTGGGCTGCTCGTCGTGCGCCCGGGATAGCACGGGCCCCGAAGCAGCCGTGCGAGCAGCCAAGCTGCTCACGACTGGTCCTCCTGGTCAGCTCGCAACACGTGCCCCAGTTGCCGAGTGGCGTCATGGACACCTCGGTCTCGACGTGCGTGTGCGTGTTCGTCGTGACACCGATCTGCGAGTGGCCCAGGAGCTCCATCACGGCCGCCGGTGCTGCTCGGCAGAGACTCGACGTACCGCTGCAGCTCGCGCAACGGGATCCGGCGCGAGTTGCCGATCTGCACCGAGCCGATCTCGCCTGCGCGCATGAGCTCGTAGACCTTCGACCTGCTGATCGCGAGGTAGTCGGCGGCCTCGTGCGGCCGTAGCAGCGCTGCTTCCATGGTGTCCTCCACCGGTCCAGATGGCATCGGCGAGGTGCCGTGCCTGAGAGAAGGACACCGGTGGACGAGGGGTTTCGGTAGTGGACTGCTGTTGCGTTCGCAGGGAGCAACCCGGCCTTCATGGGCCGCAGGTCCAGCCACCTCCCGCGGGCATTCTCCGACCACGTACGTTCCGCCGCGGGGGTCCACGTGCGAGGACAAGAGCGCCGATCGAGAACTCGTCCATTCGGACGATATATGGCGCGGTTTGCTCGACTTCTACCCCAGGTGATCGACACCCGAGGTAATTTTTTGCCGACCGCAGGCCGCTGACGTTCGGGGCCGGTCGCGTCCGCTCGATACGACTGGCCTGCCCCCGCAGGTCGCGCCTGCAAGGAACTCCATGGTGGCCACCGCCCTCTCGACCTCCCTCCGCCGCGTCCTGGTCGGGCTGTCCGTGCTCGTGCTCGCGACGGCGGGTCTCGTCACCGCCTCGGTCGTGTCGCCCGATCCGGCCGACGCCGCCAAGGCGACGGGCGGGTCCGGCCGGTTCGTCGACTCGATCGAGTGGTTCACCTGGGGCAGCAACCGCCAGGGTCTGCCACGGGCGGGCCTGACGAAGACGCAGACGTTCACCGCAGCGGGGCAGACCGTCGCGGTCACCTGTCGCATCGGCGCGGTGACCGGTGGCGGCTCGAGCAGCACGCCGCTCGAGGCCTACCGGCCGGGCAACTGGCAGGGCGACGCCCTGGACGAGCTGTACAACATCGGCGGGCCGAACGGCGCCAACCAGCTCGTCAACGGCCTGTCCAACACCGCGACCGGGACGACCCCGACCTTCGACTTCTCGTGCAGCGCGACCCTGAACGGGGCCGCGCTGCCGCTCGCCGGCCTGGTGATGGCCGACGCCGAGCAGAGCGGAGGCGGCGAGTACGTCGAGGCGACCATCCCGTCCGGTGCGACGTGGCGGATCATCGACCGCTACCGGTCGCCCGGGTGCACGCAGCAGTCCGACGC
The DNA here is from genome assembly GCF_049059935.1 of Solicola agrisoli. Taxonomy (NCBI): domain Bacteria; kingdom Bacillati; phylum Actinomycetota; class Actinomycetes; order Propionibacteriales; family Nocardioidaceae; genus Solicola; species Solicola agrisoli. The sequence continues at coordinate 10,211 of NZ_JBMGQR010000036.1, forward strand.
CGTGCGCACCGGCCAGACCCTCCGCCTGCGCAACCCCGCCTCGTCGACGTGCCCGAGCGGTCCCGCCGCCGTGGCCTTCATGGACGGGGCGTCCTCGGCGTCCAACGTGCAGGTCGCCGGCGGCGGCAAGTCGGCCATCGCGCTGGGCGTGGCCATCGACTTCGACTTCGGTGACGCACCGGCGTCCTACGGGGTCGCCGGTCACGGGCTGCAGCGCTCGTACTCCGGTGGTGAGGTGCCGCAGGGCACCACCAACGTCAGCAGCGACGCGTTCGCGCTGGCCTCGCCGGACCTGCCCGCGCTGCGGCTCGGGGCACTGGTGGACGCCGAGGGCGCGCAGCTGTCCAGCGCGAACGCCCTGGGCGACGACACCGACGGGACCGCCGCGTTCGGTGGCCCCGACGACGAGGACGCCACGACCTTCCCCACCCGGGTCGCCGTGACCCCGGGCGCGCCGTACACCCAGCAGGTCGCCTGCACCGGCACGCTGGCGGTGGCGGGCTGGATCGACTTCGACCGCAACGGAGCCTTCGGTGCCACCGAGCGCTCGGCCACCGCCACCTGCTCGGCGGGATCGGCGGACCTGACCTGGGACGTCCCCGCGTCGCTCGCCGCCGGCGACGTCTCGACCTTCGCCCGCATCCGGGCGTCGGCGCTCGCGGCGGACGTCGCGAACCCGGTCGGCGTGGCTCCCAACGGCGAGGTCGAGGACCACGCCCTCACGCTTCGTCGGCCGAGTATCGAGATCACGAAGACCGCCACGCTCGCCCCCGGCGCCGACGGTCGCGCTGACGCCGGCGACGCCGTCGCCTACGGGTTCGAGGTGACCAACACCGGGCTCGACGAGCTGACCGACGTGCAGGTCTCCGACCCCCGGGTCGGGGGCGCGGTCGCCTGCGGCAGCGGGCCGCTCGCCGTCGGCGCGAGTCGCACCTGCACCGGGGCCACCTACACCCTGACGCAGGACGACATCGACACGGGCAGCGTCACGAACACCGCGACGGTCACCGCGCAGCCGCCGGCGGGCGACCGCGTCGGCGACACCGACACCGCCGTCACCCGCACCCCGGCCGCCCCCGGCCTCACGCTGGACAAGACGGCCGGCGAGATCGAGGACCTCGACGGCAACGGCCCCGACGCCGGCGACACGATCACCTATCGGTTCGCCCTGTCCAACACCGGCAACCAGCCGCTCGGCACGGTCTCGGTCAGCGACCCCAGGGTCGACCCCGTCACCTGCACGCCCGCGACCCTCCAGCCCGGCCAGGCGGCCACCTGCTCGCCGCGCACGTACACGCTGACCCAGGCCGACGTGCAGGCCGGCGGCGTCGACAACACGGCCCGTGCCTCGGGCACCACCGCGGCCGGGCGCACCGTCACCACCTCGGACTCGACCTCCACCGCCCTGGCCCGCGACCCCTCCCTGCTGCTCGACAAGCAGGCCGGCACCCCGGTGGACGTCGACGGCGACCAGCTCGTCGGCCCCGGCGACACCATCGCCTACACGTTCGAGGTCACCAACTCGGGCAACACGACCGTCTCGGCCCTGACGGTGGCCGACCCGAAGGTCGGTGCCGTCGACTGCCCGGTCACCACGCTCGACCCGGACCAGAGCACCACCTGCACCGCGACCTACACGATCACCCAGGACGACGCCGACACCGGCAGCGTCGACAACCGCGCAACGGCCAACGCGTCCTCGCCCGGCAGCGCGGGCGTCGTCTCCAACGTCGACAGCACCGCCACGGCCACCCAGGCCGCGCCGGGCCTGCGGGTCCAGAAGACCGCCGGCACGCCCACGGACGTCGACGCCGACGGTCGCGTCGACGCCGGCGACACGATCACCTACCGCTTCGAGGTCACCAACACGGGCACGGTCACGGTCGGCCGCCTCACCATCTCGGACGCCAGGACCAACGGGGCCAACTGTCCGGTCACCCGGCTCGCGCCCCAGGCCAGCACCACCTGCACGAAGACGTACGCCATCAGCCAGGCCGACGTCGACGCCGGCCGGGTCGACAACTCGGCGACCGCCGCCGCCGTCGCACCCGACGGGACCGCGGTCGTCTCGGCCCCCGACACCACGTCCACCCCCACCTCCACCGACGCGACGCTGACGGTCGACAAGGCCGTCGGGTCGGTGACCGACGTCGACCGCAACGGCACCGTCGACGCCGGTGACGCGGTGGTCTACCTCTTCACGGTGACCAACACCGGCGCCGTCACCCTCGACGGCGTCGGCGTGGTCGACCCGCTCCTGGCATCGGTCGACTGCCAGGCCACGGTGCTCGCGCCCGGGGCGCGGACCACCTGCACCGGCAGCCACACGATCACCCAGGCCGAGGTGAACGCCGGTGCCGTCGACAACTCCGCGACCGCCACCGCCGACACCCCCGGGAACACCCGGGTGACCTCCGCGCCCGACACGACGTCGACCCCCACCGACACCACCGCGGCGCTGAGCCTCGTCAAGCGCGCCGGCACCCCCGTCGACGTCGACGGCGACGGCCTGATCGCCGCCGGCGACACCATCGGCTACACCTTCCAGGTCACCAACACCGGCGCCCCGACGGTGTCGGGCCTGCGGGTCGTCGACCCGCTGCTGGGAACCGTCTCGTGCCCGCGGACGACGCTGGACGCCGACGAGAGCACCACCTGCACGGGCACCTACACACTCACCCAGGCCGACGCCGACGCCGGCGAGGTCGACAACGCCGCGGTCGTCACCGGCGACGACCCTGCAGGCGACCCGGTGTCGTCCAACACCTCCTCGACGCGCACGCCGACCGACACCGCGGCCGCGCTCACGCTCGACAAGTCGGTCGCGTCCACACGCGACGTGGACGCCGACGACCGGCTCGACGCCGGCGACACGATCGCCTACGAGTTCCGTGTCACCAACACCGGCGTCGTGACGACGACCTTCGTCGGGATCGACGACCCCCTCACCGGCGGGGCGAACTGCGCGAGGACCACGCTCGCGCCCGGGCAGTCGGTGACCTGCGAGCAGACCTACACGATCACCCAGGCGCAGGTCGACGCCGGCGTGGTGGAGAACACCGCCACCGCGCAGGCCCAGGATCCCGACGGCCAGGACGTCGAGTCGCCGTCCGACAGCACCCGCACCACGACCGAGCAGGTCGCCGGCCTCACGATCGACAAGGCCGTCGCGGGTCTCGACGACGCCGACGCCGACGGCGAGCTCGGCGTCGGCGACTCGATCGCCTACTCCTTCGCGGTGCGCAACACCGGGACGCTCACCACGACCTCGCTCGACGTCGTGGACCCGCGGGTCGCGTCGGTCGACTGCCCCGTGACGTCCCTGGCGCCAGGCGCCGGCACGACCTGCACCGCGAGCCACCAGGTGACCCAGGACGACGTCGACGCCGGCAGCGTCGACAACACCGCGCGCGCCGAGGGCGAGACGCCCGGGGGCGACGCGGTGGTCTCTCCCGCCGACACGGTGTCGACGTCCATCGCCGCCGCCTCGGGCCTGACCCTCGACAAGCAGGCCGGCCCCGTCGTCGACGCCAACGGGAGCGGGCGCACCGACGCCGGTGACACGATCGCCTACGAGTTCGTCGTGCAGAACGCCGGCGCCGTCACCCTGCGACAGCTCGCGATCGACGACCCGAAGGTCGGCACGGTGGGCTGTCCCTCGACGGTGCTCGCCCGCGGCACCGGGACGACGTGCACGGCGACCTACACGCTGACGCAGGCCGACCTGGACGCCGGGACGGTGAGCAACACCGCGCAGGCCACGACCACCACCACCCGAGGGGCAGTTGTCCGGTCGCCCCAGGACACCGCCGACACGGACCTGGTGGTCTCGGCCACCCTGGTCCTGGACAAGCAGGCGTCGGCGCCCGCGGACACCGACCGCGACCGCGCGATCAGCGCCGGTGACACCATCGCGTACCGGTTCGTGGTGACCAACACGGGCACGCAGACGGTCGACGAGATCGCCGTCCAGGACGCCCGTGTGACGGTCGTCGACTGCCCGGTGACGGTGCTCGCACCCGGTGCGAGCACCACCTGCACCGCCACGTACGAGGTGACCCGCGCCGACATCCGCGCCGGGACCGCCGACAACACCGCCACGGTCACCGGCGACTCGCCCGGTGGCACGACCACGACGAGCAGCCCCGACAGCACCAGCACCGCGCTGCCGACCCGGCCCTCGCTCTCGCTGGACAAGCAGGCCTCCCTCGACGACGCCGACGGTCGCCCCGACGCCGGCGAGACCATCACCTACCGTTTCGTGGTGACCAACTCCGGGGGTGTCGACGTCGACGACCTCGAGGTCGACGACCCCATGCTCGAGAGGTCGGGCGACGCGATCACCTGCCCGACGACGACCCTGGCGCCGGGCGAGACGACCACCTGCACGGCGAGGTACACCGTCACCGAGGCGACCGAGGGCAGGCTGGTGCGCAACGTCGCGACCGTGAACGCCTCCGGTCCCTCCGGTGACGCCGTCCTCAGCCCCTCGTCCACCGCGGTGGTCCCGGCGCAGGACGGCTCCGCCGGCGGCGGCGGTGACGGCGGTGACGACGCGGCCGACGGCGACGACACCGCTGGAGACGCGGACCAGGCCGACGACGCCTCGGCCGACCTGCCCGACACCGGCGGACCGGCCGCGCTGTGGGTCGTCCTCGGCCTCGGAGCGGTGGCCGCGGGCGGGGCGACCGTGGGGGTCGACCGGCTGCGGCGACGACGGGCGCGAGCGTGACGGCCCGGCGCCGGCCGGTCGCCTGTCTGCTCGTGGCCGCGGCCGCCTTGTCGCTCGCGGCCTGCACCGGCGGCCAGGACGGTCAGGACGGCCCGGCTGCCGCCCCGACCAGCAGCGTGCCGACCAACATCTCACCGACGCTCGCACCCACCCCCGACTTCCGGGGCGACCCGCGCGGTGTGATCGCCGACGTCGAGGTCGACTCCTGCGACACCGATCCAGGCACCGTCGTGGCCAAGGGCAGCGTCACCAACAGCGCGAGCAAGCCCCGCGACATCGCCGTGGTGATCAGCTGGGCCGTGCCCGGCAGCGGAGACGTGCTCGCGCGTGCGGCCGCCACGCTGCGCGACGTCCCTCCCGGCAGCACCGAGGTCTGGTCGGTGCGGACCACGCTCACCGCGAACGCCGAGGTCTCGTGCGTGACGTCGGCCCAGCGAGGAACCCTCAGCAGCTAGCGCCCCAGCAGGACCGCAGCAGACCCCTCGCTCCTCGCGCTGACGACGAGGCGCCCATTGTGCCGTGGGCAGCCGCAGTCAGGGCCGGGTCGTGCGGATGCTTGCCATCATGCCTACGGGGACGGCCTCGTAGTTGGCCGCCAGGAGGAGCCGCTCGGGCGACGGGAGCGTGTGGAGCGCGGCGGTGGGGACCGGTCGGCCGAGGTGGTAGCCCTGGACCGAGTCGCAGCCCATCGTGATGAGCGCGGCGAGCTGGACGGGCGTCTCGACGCCCTCGGCGACCACGCGCAGTCCGCACCCGTGGGCGGCGCCGACGATGAGCTCGAGGAGCTCGCGGTCGCCGGGGCCGTCGGCGGCGACGAAGGAGCGGTCGACCTTGAGGGTGTCGACGGCCAGGTGTCGCATCTGTGAGATCGAGGTGTAGCCGGTCCCGAAGTCGTCGATGCTGACCGACACGCCCATGTCGCGGAGGGCGGCGACCCGGGCCATCGCGGTGGGGACGTCGAGGACGACGGTCTCGGTGATCTCCACGACCAGGCGCTGGGGGGCGACGTCGTGCTCGGCGCCCTGGACCGGTGTCCCGTCCCCATCGAACCGGTCGCGACTCGCGATCGGGACGGGGGCCGATGGTCCGGGTCCCGCGAGGCGATCGCTGACCGGTCACCGCTTGTCTTCAGACGGCCTCGGGTCTGGGAGGGTGCAGTCGCGGAGGTCGTGCGTCGCCGCGACGTGCGCGCCGATCTGCCCGATACTCGGCACCGTGTCGGATGTCGAGCTGCATCGCCTGGCGGTGGGTCGGGCGCTGTGTGCGCTCGGTCTTGGTGGGCACTCGCTTCCGGAGGTCGTGCTGGACGCGCGTCTGGGTCCGGAGACCCGGTTGTCAGCGGTGCTCGTGTTGCTGGTCGCCGTGGAGGACGAGGCGCGGCCTGACCCAGTGCTCATGCTCGATGGGTATCAGGACGACGGGCTCGACTGGCTGGGTCGGCGGCGGCATCCGTGGGAGGAGCTGGCGCGGCTGCGTCTGCCCTGGACTGCTCCGACGGCCGCGATCGCGGTCGAGTCGGTGACGCGTGCGGGGATCTTTGACGACCGGCGCTTCGCCCTCGCGCTCCGTGGAGCGCGCGAGGTGTGTGACGCGGGCAGGGCCGAAGTGTTGTTGGTGGACGCCCTCGCGCACGCGATCGATCGTCTGGACGCGGTTGGGGACGAGCATTGGCGGATCAAGGACATGCGCGGCCTCGCTCGACGGGCGCTGGCGGCGGCGGCACCGCCGGAGCTGCTCGATCTCTCGCTGCTGGTCGACGGTGACGAGTGGGTCGGGCCGGCCCGAGATGCCGTCCGTGACCTGGACCCCGCGCAGGTGGTTCCTCTGGTCAGAGCGTTGTGCGCGCTGTCCACCCGCAAGCCTTCCAGGCGTTGGCTCGACCAGGTCGAGCTCGCCCTGGAGCCGGCGCCGGCTCGTGAGCTGCTTCGCCGGTGGCTCCAGAGCGCCAGCATCGCCGGGGTCGTCCCCGAGTGGCCGGGCTCGCGCATCGGCGACTGCCTGGGCACCCTGTTCGTCGGGACGAACGCTGACGTGGTCCGTGCTGCGGCATGGGCGACGACCCGACTGGCGGACTCGGACTGGGCCAGTGAGTCGCTGGGGTTCCTGGCACGTCGGGGCGCTGCCCACAACGGCGCTCCTGGATTTCCCGAGGCCTTGTCGTTGAAGGTGTCCTCGGCCGCCGTGGACGCTCTGATCGCACGTGACGGGCCCGCCGACCTTCGTGTGCTCTCGGAGCTGCTCGAGGATCTGCAGCGCCGCGACCTCGTCAAGAGGATCGGTGCGACGCTGGATCGCCGGCAGGAGGCGTCGCAGCGCGAGGAGGAGCTCAGACGAACCAAGGCTCGGGCCGTACGACAGAAGGCCAGCCCCGTGCCGCGCAAAGCACGGGCCGCCGCCGATTCACTCCTCCGCCATCACCTCGCGCCCAGCCTCCGCGCGGCAGGATTCGTCGGTGGGCCGAGGACCTGGCGACGGATCCACGACGTGCGGGTCGACGTGATTGCCATCAGTGCGGGCCAGGATCCTGTCACCGGCGACAACCGTGTCGGGCTCCTCTACGGCGTCTACTTCGACGCAGCCCATCCCGCAGACGGGCTCAGCCCGGTCGACCGCGCCCGGCTCAGTCACCACCACCTCGACATCGAGGTGCACGACGACGTCTTCGCCGACGACCACCCCCAAGTCACCGACCAGTTCGGCCGAGCCGCTCTCGAGGCCGTCGTCGAACGGTTTCACGACGTCGTCCTCCCGTTCCTGGACGGTCTGAGCGACTACGAGCGGGTCGCCGAGCTGATCGAGACCGATACCGGGATACCCGACGGTGCGGCGATGCACAGCGGCCTTGGTAGTCCCTCCCGCAGCGAGGTGCTCGGACTGCTGGCCCTGGCAGCAGGCGACCGCCGGGCCGCTGTCGCGCACCTCCAGCACGCTCGTGAAGCGGCCAGGAGCGCCTCGGACGGTTCGCCCCTCGACGATGAGGCCATCGCCTTCTGGACCGACAGGCTCCACCGCGCCCGACAGTTGCCCTGAGAAGTGCTGGCTCGCCGGAGCGGCACGACCAAGCCCTCCCGGACCTCAGCGCAGCCGCAGCTCCGACGGTCGTGGACGACAGCCACCGTCCGGCGGGACGTGGACCTTCGAGGTGTGACCGCCGAACGATCCCCTGGTGTGCGAGGGCGGCGCTCAGACGGCGGTGAATCCTCCGTCGATGGGCAGGACGGCACCGGTGATCATCGAGGCGGCGTCGGACAGCAGGAAGACGATGGGTGCGGCGATCTCGTCCTCGGTGGCCCAGCGGCCGAGAGGCATCTGCTGCAGGAAGGGGTCCTGGATCTCGGGCTGGCCCCAGTAGCCGGCCGACATGGGCGTCATCACCACGGTCGGGTTGACGCTGTTGACGCGGATGCCGTGGGGGCCGAGCTCGAGCGCGGAGACGCGGGTGATGCTGTCGACGCCGGCCTTCGACGCGGCGTAGGAGATGTGGCCCTTGAGCGCGACCAGGGCCGCCTGGCTGGAGACGTTGACGATGGAGCCGCCCCGTCCGAGCCGGATCATCGAGGCCGAGGCGTACTTGGTCACCAGGAGGGTGCCCCGGGTGTTGATCGAGATCACCTCGTCGAACACCGACACGTCGGTGTCCATTGGGGTGGCGATCTCGCCGCCGAAGCCACCGCAGTTGACGACGCCCCACAGGTCCAGACCGTCGAGCGCGTCGCGGATCGAGTCCTCGGACTGCAGGTCGAACGCGAGGGGACGGCTGCCCGTCTCGGCCGTGATGGCGTCCAGGCCGGGCTCGTCGCGCCCGCTGGCGATGACGTCGGCACCGACGGCGACGAGGTGGCGGACGGTCGCGCCGCCGATTCCTCCGCTGGCACCCGTCACGAGCACGGTGCGTCCGTCGAAGTCAGTGGTCATGGCGGTTCCGTTCGGTCGGGGAGGCCAGCGGTCGTGCCGGGGCGGTCATGCTATGTCACCGGTGACACCCGGGGGTGGCACGAGCGGGGCATCGCCGACACCAGCAGGTGGGGGGAGCTCGCCGGAGCCTCGCTCCAGGAGGGTCACCGGGAGCACGGTGGTGCGGGGGTGCGGGTCGCCCGGGTCGTCGAGGCGCTCGAAGACGCGCGTGGCGGCCGCCGTCCCGAGGGCCGACGGGTCCTGGTCCAGCGCGGTCAGTGCGGGCTGCAGGGCGGCGGCGAGCGCCACGTCGCCGAAGCTCACGAGCGCGACGTCGGTCCGTCGCAGCGCGTGCAGGGCGTGGACGACCCCGAGGGTGCACCTGGCGTTGGAGGAGAACACCGCCGTCGCGCCGTCCAGCAGCAGCGGGCCGAGCAGGCCGGGTGACTCCGAGTCGGACCAGTGGCCCTGGCGCACGAGGTGCTCGGGGACCGCGACGCCCTGCTCCTCGTGGGCGTCGCGGTAGCCCCGGAGCCGGTTCCGGGTGGTGGGGGTGCCGAGCGCGTCGCCCGCGAACACGATGCGTCGGTGCCCGTGCAGCAGCAGGTGTCGGGTCCCGGCGAGCGCCCCGCCGTGGTCGTCCTCGACGAAGGTGTCGGCCTGGACCAGGCTCGGCGCACGGTCGACGAACACGACGGGCGTCCGGTCCATCCACGGCGCGAGGTAGGACTGGTCGTCCGACGTGGGGACGGCGACCAGCCCGACCACGTGCCGGTGCAGCAGCGCCTCGAGACCGGCGCGCTCACGAGCCGGGTCGTTGCCCAGGCTGGCGACCACCACCAGGCACCCGCGCTCGGCCGCCACCGCCTCGATGGCCCGTGTGAGGTTGGCGAAGAACGGGTCGGAGACGTCCGGCACCGCCACGCCGATGGCCATGTCGCGACCGGACCGGAAGGTGCGGGCCATCAGGTTCGGGACGAACCCCAGCTCGTCCATCGCCGCCCGCACCCGCAGACGGGTGGCCGGGCTGACGTGGGGATCGTCGTTGAACACGCGTGACACCGTCTTGGCGCTGACGGACGCCCGCAGTGCCACGTCGCGCATCGTCGCCACGGCTCACCCCCGTCCCTCGGGCCCGCGACGGCGCCGCGTGCCTCTGCCGACGCGATCGTAGGCCGGGTGGGCGGGGTGGGGGACCGACCCCACCCACCCGGTCGGGTCACTGCTGGGCGTCGCCGGCCTTCTGCGCCAGGGACTGACCCTGCTTCAGCGCCTCGTCGAGGCTCGAACGACCGGCGATGACGTCGGCGATCTGCTGGGAGACCTGGTTGCCGAGGTCCTGCCACTCGGGGATGCCGACGTACTGGATGCCCACCCACTGCTGCGGCTTGGTGCCGGGCTGCTCGGGATCGACGTCGCTCATGATCTCCTGCGTGATCGGGGCGAACGCCGCGGCGGCCTTCTGGTACTCCGGCAGGTCGTAGGTGGACAGCCGCGAGGCCGGCGGGACGCGGGACCAGCCGAGGTCCTCGCCCACGGTCTTGATGTACTCCTTCGACGTCGCCCACTTGACGAACGTCCAGGCGGCGTCCTGCTTCTTCGAGGTCTTCGGGACCGCGAGGTTCCACGACCACAGCCAGCCGGACTCGTCGGTGTCCTTGACCGGTGCGCGGACGTAGCCGACCTTGCCCGCGACCTTGGAGTTCTCCGGGTCCTCGACCGAGCCGGCCGCGGACGTCGCGTCGTACCACATGGCCGCGTTGCCCTGGGTGAACAGGTTGAGGCACTCGGTGAAGCCGTACGAGACGGGATCCTTCTCGCCCGCGCTCTTGAGCAGGTCCGTGTAGAACCGGATCGCCTCGGTGAAGGCGGGCTGGTCCACCTGGGCCTTCCAGTTCTCGTCGAACCACTGGCCGCCGAAGGTGTTGACCACGGTCGTCATCGAAGCCATGCCCTCGCCCCAGCCGGGCTTCGCGCGCAGGCAGATGCCGGTCTGGTTCTTGGACGGGTCGTTCAGCTGCTTGGCCAGGGAGGCGACCTGGTCCCAGGTGGGCTCGTCGGGCATCGTCAGGCCGGCGGCCTCGAAGATGTCCTTGCGGTACATCAGCAGGGACGACTCCCCGTAGAACGGGACGGCGAACAGCTGGTCCCCCGAGCCCAGGATCGGCTTGATCGACGGGAAGAGGTCGTCCACGTCGTAGTCGGCGTCGTCGTTCGCCTTCGGGCCGAGGTCGGTCAGCCAGCCGTTCTTCGCCCAGATCGGCACCTCGTAGGCGCCGACGGTGGCGATGTCGTACTGCCCGCCCTGGGTGGCGACGTCCTTGGTGACGGCGTCGCGCAGGTCGTTCTCCTCCATCTGGATGAAGTTGACCTTGATGTCGGGGTTCTCGTCCTCGAACTGGTACTTGAGGGACTCCATGTCCTTCATCTGCGGGTTGTTCACCGTGGCCAGGGTGAGGGTCGTCGTCCCGCCGTCGCCACCACCGTTGCCTCCCGCCCCGGCGCAGGCCGCGAGCAGGCTGACCGAGGCCGCGACGGCAGCCGCGGAGATGAGCCGGCGTCGTCGGCTCGCTGTCGAGTGCGTCATGGGTGCCTCTCAGGTCGGTCGGCCGTGTGTGGTGCGGGTCACACTAACTGAGGTCGGCCTGTGATGTCACCGGTGACATGCTGGACGCGACCTGACCGACGGAGGACCACTCGTGACTGCCGCTGCCACGCCCGGGGAGGACGACCGGACCGTCATCGAGTGCGACGTCGTGCTCTTCGACCTCGACGGCACCCTGGTCGACTCCACGCCGGTCGTGGACCGGATCTGGTCCGACCTGGCGCGCCGGCTCGGGCGCCGGCCCGAGGACGTCATCGGGCGGTTCCACGGCATGCAGGCCGGCGCGGCCCTGCGCGAGGTGGACCCCACGCTGAGCGACGACGAGGTCGACGAGCTGCGCGCGTGGGTCATCGACGAGGAGCTGCGCGACCTGTCGGGCATCCGTCCGATCCCCGGCGCCCCTCGACTCCTCGAGCAGCTGCCGGTCGACGCGTGGGGCGTCGTGACCAGCTGTCCGCGGGGACTGGCCCTGGCCCGTCTCGACGCGGCTGCGCTGCCGGTGCCCGCGGTGATGGTCACCGCGGACGACGTGGCCGACGGCAAGCCGCACCCCGCCCCGTTCGCGCTGGGCGCCGCGCTGATGGGCGCCGATCCCTCGCGGGTGCTCGCCGTGGAGGACGCGCCGGCGGGGATCGCCTCGGCCCAGGCAGCCGGTTGCTCCGTGCTCGGTCTGCTGACCACGCACCGGCAGCTGCCGATCCGGGCGATCGACGACCTTCGGCACCTGCGCCTCGACCGCGTGGGAGACGGCCTCCTGCTCACCATCCCGGGCGAGGTCGACGACCGTCGTCCGCGCTGACGGCGGAGCGGGCCGCAGCGCGCCGAACGTGGCCGCGGACGTCGTCGACGTGTCCCGCCGACAGGCGGCTCCAGCCAGACCCCAGGTGACGGGCCCTGCGTGGGTCGCCACCCCGCTCCCGGCGCGGGCGCCGTCGACTCGATGGCCGGCGTTCCTGCACGCACCTCGGTCGGTGTGCCAACATCAGCACGCGACGCCGGACGGCATCGGTCCGACGCGCAGAGCTGGACGATGGGGGCCCGGGCATGCAAGGCGCGGACCGGCAGGCTGGCAAGGGCGGCAACGCCGCCGAGTCGCTCGTGCGAGGGCACTCGTTCACCCTGGTGCAGCTGCGCTACTTCGCCGTCGCGGCCGACCAGAGGACCATGACGGGCGCGTCGCGGGTGCTGATGGTGTCGCAGTCGGCCGTGTCGACCTCGATCGCCCAGCTCGAGCGTGAGCTCGGCGTCCAGCTCTTCGTCCGCCACCACGCCCGGGGCCTGAGCCTGACGACCGCGGGTGAGGACTTCCTGCGCGAGCTCCGCCCGTTCCTCGCGCACGCCTCGGACCTGCAGGACGCCGCTCGCGGCGTCGGCCGCTCGGTGGTGGGCGAGCTCGTCGTCGGGTGCTTCTCGACGCTGGCCCCGTTCCGCCTCCCGGTCGCGGTCGCCTCCTTCGAGGCGCGGTTCCCCGAGGCGCACGTGCGTGTGGTGGAGGGGGAGCACGCGCAGCTGCAGGTGGCGCTGCGGGAGGGACGGTGCGAGGTCGCCGTCATGTACGGCTACGACCTGGGCGACCTGAACCACGCGCTCATCGACTCCCTGCGACCGTACGTCCTGGTGCCGGCCGACCACGCCCTGGCGGGCCGGGAGTCGGTGCGCCTGACCGAGCTGACCGACCACCCCATGGTCCTGCTCGACCTGCCTCACACGTCGAACTACTTCCTATCGCTGTTCACCGCGCGGGGGCTGGACCAGCCGGTGGTGCGGTTCCGCAGCCCCGGCTTCGAGACCGTGCGGTCGATGGTGGCGCACGGCCACGGGTTCGCCCTGCTCAACCAGCGCCCGACGCACGACCTCACCTACGACGGCACGCCCGTCCGCCTGCTGGAGCTCGAGGACGACGTCGACGCGCTCGACGTGGTCGTCGCCTGGCCCGCGACCTCGCGGCTCACCCGTCGCGCCCAGGAGTTCATCGCGCTGGTGTCGCAGGTCTGAGCCGAGGTTGCATCGACTGAGTCGATGCATTCGTCCAACGACGTGTGTTGTACAGATCATGGTGGCCTGCGTCACGATCGGACGCGGGAGACGAACCGACCACGGCGCCTCATCTCGGACACGGCCCGACCGGCCCCGGTGAGGTGCTCGTCGGTCGCCTCCCGATCGCCGCCGGCGACGTCCCGCGTCCTGGCACCGACTCCTGGGAGCAGCATGAGCACGACCGACGCACGCGAGGACCCCACGCCGGCAGGGCTGCGCAAGAGCCTCGTCGCCGGCTCGATCGGCGTCTTCGTCCACTGGTTCGACTGGGCGGTCTACGCCTACCTCGCCACCACGATGGCCCGGATCTTCTTCCCCGAGCAGGACGGCAACGCCGGCCTGCTGTCGGTGTTCGCGGTGTTCGCCGTGGCCTTCTTCGTCCGCCCGCTCGGGTCGGTGCTCTTCGGCTACATCGGCGACCGCTACGGCCGCAAGAAGACGCTGTCCATCGTCATCATGACGATGGCCGGCGGCACCCTCCTGCTCGGCGTGCTGCCCTCGTACGAGTCGGCGGGGCTGGTCGCGCCCGTGCTGCTCGTCGTCGCGCGCATCATCCAGGGCCTCGCCGCCGGCGGGGAGTTCGGCTCGGCCGCCGCGTTCCTGGCCGAGTACTCGCCCCGTCGCCGCCGCGGGTTCGGGTGCTCCTGGATCGAGTTCGGCTCGGTCCTGGGGTTCCTGGCCGCCTCGTTCGCGGTGTGGCTGCTGCAGACGCTGCTCACCGACGAGCAGGTGCTCGCGTACGGGTGGCGCATCCCCTTCCTGCTCACCGTGCCGATGGCCTTCGTCGGTCTGTACATCCGCCTGCGCATCGAGGACACCCCGGAGTACCGGGCCCTGGAGCGGCTGCAGACCGTGGCCAAGCAGCCGGTCCGGGAGGTCTTCCGCCTCAACCGCAAGCAGTTCGTGCAGACCGTCGGCATCGAGACGTTCATGAACGCCACCTTCTACGTCGTGCTGGTCTACCTGCTGACCTACCAGGAGGAGGTCGTCGGCCTCACGCCCACCCACGCGGCGCTGCTGTCGACGATGGCCTCCCTGGTCGCCATCGGCATCATCCCGCTGTCGGGGATCGCGTCGGACCGCCTCGGACGCAAGCCCGTGCTGCGGCTGGCCGGCCTGCTCCTCGTGGTCGGTGCGGTCCCGCTCTTCGTCCTCATGCAGACCGGGACCCTGCTCGCCGGCTTCGTCGCGACCCTCGGCCTGTCGGTCGTCCTCGCGATCATCCTCGGGACGCACGCCGCGACCGTGGCCGAGCTGTTCCCCACCCGCACGCGGCAGAGCGGGCTGTCGATGGCCTACAGCGTCGCGGGAGCGTTCTTCGCCGGCACCCTGCCCTACCTGAACACCTGGCTGATCGGCGTGACGGGCAACGACCTGGTGCCGGCCTTCGCGCTGGTCGTCATCGGTCTGGTCGGACTGGTGTCGGTGGCCTCGATCCCCGAGACGCGGGGCATCGACCTGCTGCACGACTCGGACACGAGGGGCGCCGTCGAGGACGCGGGTGCGGCGCGGGTCACGGCGTCCTGACGCGGGCCGTCTGCAACGACACAACCGATCTTCAGCAGCACAAACATCTGTTCGACAGATCCCCACCCTCCGGCGAGGATCGAACCGACAGCCGCGCAGGCGCCTCCCACCCACGAGGCGGCGGCTCAGAGTGGAGGTACCAATGACCAGTCAGCAGATCGACGTCGTCGTGGTGGGCGCCGGGCAGGCGGGTGTCGCGATCAGCGAGCACCTGGGCGACGCCGGCATCCCGCACGTCGTCCTGGAGCGCGACCGGATCGCGGAGCGGTGGCGCTCGGAGCGCTGGGACTCGCTGGTCGCCAACGGCCCCGCCTGGCACGACCGCTTCCCCGGCATGGAGTTCCCCGACACCCAGCCCGACGGCTTCGCCGGCAAGGAGGACGTCGCGGCCTACTTCACCGCCTACGCCGAGAAGATCGGCGCCCCGGTCCGCACCGGCGTCGAGGTCACGGGCGTGCAGCGGCACCAGGGACGCCCCGGCTTCCGGGTCGACACCTCCGAGGGCTCGTGGGACGCCCGCTACGTGGTCGCGGCCACCGGCCCCTTCCAGCGCCCGGTCGTCCCGCCGATCGTCCCCGACGGCGCGGTCGCCGTGCAGATGCACTCCAGCGGCTACCGGAACCCCCAGCAGCTGCCCGACGGCGGCGTGCTCGTCGTGGGGGCCGGCTCGTCCGGCGTGCAGATCGCCGAGGAGCTGCGCCTCGCCGGTCGCGAGGTCCACCTGTCCGTGGGACCGCACGACCGCCCGCCCCGCTCGTACCGCGGCCGGGACTTCTGCTGGTGGCTCGGGGTGCTGGGCATGTGGGACGCCGAGACGCCGCCCCAGGGCGCCGAGCACGTCACGATCGCCGTCAGCGGGGCACGCGGTGGGCACACGGTCGACTTCCGCGCGCTCGCCGCCGGCGGCGTCACCCTCGTCGGGCTCACCGCGTCCTACGAGGATGGCGTCCTCCACTTCGCCCCCGACCTGGTCGACAACGTCGCCGAGGGCGACCGCAACCACCTGGCGCTCCTGGACGCGGCCGACGCGTACGTCGAGCGCAACGGCCTCGACCTTCCCGAGGAGCCCGAGGCACGCCTGCAGCGGCCCGATCCCGAGTGCATGACGAACCCGGTCCGCCGGCTCGACCTCGCCGCCGCCGACATCAGCACCATCATCTGGGCCACCGGCTTCGCGACGGACTACGGCTGGCTCGACGTCGACGCCTTCGACGCCGACGGTCGCCCCGAGCACCGCCGCGGGGTGTCCCGCGAGCCCGGCGTCTACTTCCTCGGTCTTCCCTGGCTGTCGCGCCGCGGCTCCAGCTTCATCTGGGGCGTCTGGCACGACGCGAGGTACGTCGCCGACCACATCGCGATCCAGCGCGGCTACCTGTCCTACGGCTCCGGCGGAGCCGACGGCCTCCGCGCGCACTCGACCACCGAGCCGCACGCGAGCACCGACCTGCACGCCGTGGCCGCCGGGCGTCCGGAGGTGGCGCGGTGAACGACCCCATCGTCGTGGGCGGCCACACCCGGATCCGCCCCTTCAACACCGGTGACACCTATCCCGAGCAGAACCTCGACAACGACCTGTGCCAGGCGGTCGTCGCCGGCGACACCGTCTACGTGCGGGGTCAGATCGGCCAGGACCTCGACACCAGCGAGTCCGTCGGCGTCGGGGACGTCGAGGCGCAGACCGAACGGGCGATGGCCAACATCTCGATGCTCCTCACCGAGGCCGGCGCCCGGATGGAGCACCTGGTCAAGCTCACCATCTACATCGTCGACCCGCGCTACCGCGAGGCGGTGTACCGCACCGTCGGGCGGTGGACGCGGGGCGTGCACCCGATCTCCACCGGCCTGGTCGTGTCGGCCCTCGCGCGACCCGAGTGGCTGGTCGAGGTCGACGCGATCGCCGTCATCCCCGGCGGTGCCCGGTGACCTTCTCCGTCCTGGCCACCGACGGGACCGGCGCGGTCGGGATGGCCGTCACCTCCTCGAGCCCCGCCGTCGCGGCCAGGTGCATCCACCTGCGTCCCGGCGTGGGAGGGGCCTCGTCCCAGAACGTCACCGACCCGCGCCTCGGCCCTCTGCTGCTCGACGCCCTCGAGACGGGGGTCGGCGCGCAGGCGGCGCTGGACGGCGTCGTCCGCGACCGCGAGCACGTCGAGCACCGACAGCTCACGGTGCTCGGCATCGACGGTGACGCCGCCGCGTTCTCGGGCGACCGCTCGCTCGGCGTGCACCGGCACGTGGCCGGCTCCGGGCTGGTGGCCGCGGGCAACATGCTGGCCGGCTCGGAGGTGGTCGACGCGGTCGTCGCCGGCTTCGAGTCGGCCGGCGGCGACCTGGAGTCGCGCCTGATGACCGCGCTGGAGGCCGGGCTCGACGCCGGTGGTGAGGCCGGACCCGTCCGGTCCGCCGGACTCTCGGTCGTGCGCGACGTGCCGTGGCGCGTCACCGACCTCCGGGTCGACTGGGCCGACACGCCCGTGCAGGACCTGCGCTCCCTGCTCGAGGTCTGGCTCCCCCAGCGCGACGACTACGTGACGCGGGGGCTCGACCCCACGGTGGCGCCCTCCTACGGCGTCCCCGGGGACGAGTGAGCGTGCGCGCCGAGCGAGCGGACCGTGACGGCGCGGCCGCGACCGTCCGTGACGACGCCGCGACCCTGGTCGCCCTGTCCGAGCAGCTGCACGCCCACCCCGAGACCGCGTGGGAGGAGCACCGGTCGTCGCGCTGGGTCGCCGAGTCGCTCGACGACGCGGGCTTCGACGTCACGCCCGGCTACCTGGGGCTCGACACCGCGTTCCACGCCACCTACGGCAGCGGCCCCTTCCGCCTGGGGCTGTGCGCCGAGTACGACGCGCTGCCCGGTCTCGGCCACGCCTGCGGGCACAACCTCATCTCGGCCATCACCGTCGGTGCCGCGCGCGCCCTCGCCCCGCTCGCCGACGCCGCGGGCCTCACGATCGAGGTCTACGGCACGCCCGCCGAGGAGGGCGGCGGAGGCAAGATCGAGCTGCTCGAGCGCGGCGCGTTCGCCGGCCTCGACCTCGCGATGATGGCGCACCCCGCGCCCGTCGACGTCGCCGAGGCGGAGCCGTTCGCGGTGTCGCACTCCCACGTCACCTACCGCGGCAGGGCCTCGCACGCCGCCGCCTACCCCGAGCAGGGCGTCAACGCAGCCGACGCGTTCACCGTGGCCCAGGTGGCCGTCGGACTGCTGCGCCAGCAGCTGCCGTCGACCGTCCGCGTGCACGGCGTGATGACGAACGGGGGAGAGGCACCCAACGCCATCCCCGCCCGCACCGACGGGCGCTGGTACGTCCGCGCCGAGTCCCTCGACCAGCTCGCCCGGACCGAGGCCAAGGTCTGGCGCTGCTTCGAGGCCGGTGCGCTCGCGACCGGGTGCGACCTCACGATCGAGCCCGAGAGCAAGCCGTACGCGGAGTTCCGCACCGACCGCGGCGCGCTCGAGGCCTACGTGGCCAACGCCGAACGGCTGGGGCGCGTGTTCGACACCGGGTCCCCGGCGCGACGGATGAACCGGGCGTCGACCGACATGGGCAACGTCTCCCAGGTCGTGCCGGCCATCCACCCCTACGTGGGCATCGGGTCGCTGCCGGCCCTGAACCACCAGCCCGAGTTCGCCGCGCACTGCGTCGGGGGCGACGCCGAGCGGGCCCTGCTCGACGCCGCCACCGCCCTGGCCTGGACGGCGCTGGACGTCGCCGCCGAGCGGGGCGCGTCGTGACGGCGCCCGAGCCGGGCGCGGACCCGCGGGTGGAGCGGGACTTCCTGGGCGACATGGTCATCCCGGCCCGGGCGCTGTGGGGCGTCCACACCGCACGCGCGCTGGAGAACTTCTCGGTCAGCGGCACGCCCGTGGGACGGCACCGGCCACTCGTCGCGGCGCTCGGGCAGGTCAAGCTCGCGGCGGCCCGCGCCAACGCCGAGCTGGGCGTCCTCGACGAGCGTCATGCCGCCGCGATCGAGGTGGCGTGCCGGGACGTCGTCGACGGCACGCTCGACGACCAGTTCGTCGTCGACGTCGTCCAGGGCGGCGCGGGCACCTCGACCAACATGAACGCGAACGAGGTGATCGCCAACCGCGCGCTGGAGGTGCTCGGGCTGCCCCGGGGCAGCTACGACGAGATCCACCCCAACGACCACGTCAACGCCAGCCAGAGCACCAACGACGTCTACCCGACGGCGGTCAAGCTGGCACTCATCGTCGAGCTCGACCGCCTGGCTCTCGCGGTGCGGGACCTGTCGGCGTCGTTCGCGGTCAAGGCCGAGCAGTTCCGGACGGTGCCGAAGGTGGGACGCACCCAGCTGCAGGACGCCGTGCCGATGACCGTCGGGCAGGAGCTCGGCTCGTGGGCGGCCACCCTGGCCGAGGAGCAGGCACGCCTGCTCGACTCGCGCAGCCTGCTCGCCGAGATCAACCTCGGGGCCACCGCGATCGGCACCGGGATCACCGCCGACCCCAGGTACCCCTCGATCGTCCTGCGGCACCTGCGCGACGTCACCGGTGCGCCGCTGCAGACGGCGGGCGACCTGCTCGAGGCCACGGCCGACACCGGCGTGTTCGTGCAGCTGTCCGGCGTCCTCAAGCGCACCGCGGTCAAGGTCTCCAAGATCTGCAACGACCTCAGGCTCCTGTCGTCGGGGCCGCAGGCGGGCTTCAACGAGCTGAGGCTCCCGCCCCGGCAGGCCGGGTCCAGCATCATGCCGGGCAAGGTCAACCCGGTGGTGCCCGAGATGGTCAACCAGGTGGCGTTCTGGGTCGTCGGCAACGACGTGACGATCACGATGGCCGCCGAGGCCGGTCAGCTCCAGCTGAACGCCTTCGAGCCGATCATGTGCCACGGACTGCTGCAGGGCATGGACTGGATGACGCGCGCCTTCGAGGCCCTCGAGCGTCTCTGCGTGCGCGACCTCGAGGTCGAGGAGTCGCACCTGAGGCAGGTGAGCGCGCGCAGCGTCGGGGTCGTCACCGCCCTCATCCCCTACCTCGGGTACACGACGGCCAGCACCATCGCCAAGGCCGCCCTGGCCGGCGAGGGGGACGTGCGGTCGCTGGCCCTGCGCACCGGTGTCGTCGACGCGATCGAGCTCGACCGGCTGCTCGACCCCGAGCGTCTGGCCGGGGTGACGACGCCAGGGCCCGCCGGCGACGTGTGAACCTCTCGTCACGCGGCGTCCCCGATGCGCCCGTGCCCGTTCACCTGGACGTCACGACGGACGCCGCGCGGCCGTCGCCGATGACGGCCGTGTGACGGGCGGTCGGGTGCGGAGCGCCGCTCGTTCTTGCATCGACTGAACCGATCTTGGGTGCCAGTTTATGGCGTTAGACAGATGGTGGAGCGGGGCGCAGGGTTACGGCAACACTCTGAGCACGAGGAGAACCATGAGCACTCCCGCGGGCGGCAACGAGACCCTCGAGATCCGCACCATCGAGCACATCCCCACGACCGAGCGTCACGGTCGGGCGTCGCAGCTCTTCACGATCTGGTTCGGGTCCAACATCATGCTGCTGACGATCGCGACCGGCCTGCTGGGCACCGCGATCTTCGGGCTGACGGTCACCTGGGCGATCGTGGCCCTCGTCCTCGGCAACGTGGTCGGCGGAGTCGTGATGGCGCTGCACGCCGCGCAGGGACCGCAGATGGGCGTGCCGCAGATGCTGCAGACCCGGGCCCAGTTCGGGTCGAGGGGCTCGCTGCTGGTCGTGGTCATCGTCGTGGTGATGTACACGGCGTTCTTCGCCTCCAACCTCGTCCTCGGCGGGCAGGGCGTCGCCAGCCTCACCGGGCTCGGCGAGACGCTGTCGATCGTGCTGATGGGGCTGGTCTCGGTGCTCGGCGCGGTCTACGGCTACAAGGTCATCCACGCGATGGCCGGGCTGCTCTCGGTCCTGGCCGGCCTGGCCCTGCTGCTCGCGTTCGTCATGGCCTTCGTCGTCGTCGACCTGCCCGCAGCGACCTTCTCGGCCGGAGACTTCAGCTGGGCCGGCTTCATGAGCACGCTGTCCCTCGCCGCGCTCTGGCAGATCGCCTACGCCCCCTACGTCTCGGACTACACCCGGTACATGCCGCGCGACACCGGCGTGCGTGCCGCCTTCTGGGCCACCTATGTCGGGTGCGTGCTCGGGTCGCTGCTGCCGATGGTCCTCGGGGCCGTGCTCGGCGCCGCGTTCCCCACGCTCGACACCGTCGGCGCGGTGCGCGAGGGGGCCGGCGCGGCGGGCACCGTCGTGCTGTTCGTCTTCGCCTTCGGCATCGCGGCCACCAACTCGATGAACCTGTACTGCGGGACGCTGTCGGTGCTCACCATCGGGCAGACGCTCCAGCCCCGGTGGGAGCCTCGTGCCGGCTCGCGAGCCGTCGTGGCGGTCGTCATCTTCGGCTTCGGCCTCGCGCTCGCGATCCTCGGCAAGGGCGACTTCCTGAACAACTTCTACAACTTCATGCTCCTGCTCCTGTGCGCCCTGGTCCCGTGGACGGCGGTCAACCTCGTCGACTACTACCTGGTGCGCCACGGCGACTACGACATCTCGGCCCTCTTCCGTGCCGACGGCGGGATCTACGGGACCTACAACACCGCGGCGGTCTGCTGCTACGCCCTCGGCATCGCCGTCCAGGTCCCGTTCCTGTCCAACGCCCTGTACGTCGGGCCGGTCGCCGACGCGCTCCACGGGGTCGACGTCTCGTGGATCGTGGGCCTGGCCGTCATCAGCCCCCTCTACTACGTCTGGGCCCGGTCGACGCGGGACACCGGCGCCTCGCCGGGCCGGGGACGGGCGACCGCCGGGAGGGCCGACGCATGAGCGACCTGACGCTCCAGGAGTGGCAGGCCCGGGCCGAGAAGGTCGTCCCGGTGACGACCGCGTGGATCGACGGGCCGGTCCGGTCGCGCTCGGGACGGACCCGTCCGGCGGTCAACCCCGCCACCGGCGCCGTCCTCGCCGAGGTGGCCGAGTGCGACGAGCACGACGTCGACCTCGCCGTCACGTCCGCTCGTCGCGCCTTCGAGCGCGGCCACTGGTCGACCGCCGCCCCCCGCGAGAGGGCGGCGGTGCTGCACCGCGTCGCCCGCCTCATCGAGGAGCACGTCGAGGAGCTCGCCCTGCTCGACACCCTCGACGCGGGCAAGCGGATCGTCGACACCCTGGCGATCGACGCACCGGGCAGCGCGGCCATCCTGCGCTGGTACGCCGAGTCGCTCGACAAGACGTACGGCGAGGTGGCCCCGACCGGACGCGACGACCTGGCGGTGGTCACGCGCGAGCCGCTCGGCGTCGTCGCGGCGATCGTCCCGTGGAACTACCCGCTCGAGCTGGCGATGTGGAAGATCGCGCCCGCCCTGGCCGCGGGCAACAGCGTCGTCCTCAAGCCCGCCGAGGACTCGCCGCTGTCGGTGCTGCGCCTGGCCGAGCTGATGGCCGAGGCCGGGATGCCCGAGGGGGTCTTCTCGGTCGTGCCGGGCGCGGGCCCGGTGGTGGGCCAGGCGCTGGGGCGTCACCGCGACGTCGACGTCGTCACCTTCACCGGTTCGACCAGCACCGGCCAGCTGTTCCAGCAGTACGCCGGGCAGTCCAACCTCAAGCAGGTCTGGCTCGAGGCCGGTGGCAAGAGCGGCGTGGTCGTGCTCGACGACGTCGAGGACCTCGACACCGTCGCGGACGGGGTCGCCGCAGGGATCTACACCAACGCCGGCCAGGTCTGCTCCGCGACGTCGCGACTGGTCGTCCAGCGCGGCGTGGCCGACGACCTCGTCGAGCGCGTGGTCGCCCGGGCGCTCGCCGTGCAGGTCGGCGACCCGTTGGACCCGGCCACCGACATGGGGCCCGTGGTGAGCGAGCACCAAGCCTCCCGCGTGCTCGAGCTGATGCGCACCGGGGCCGCCGAGGCCGGCGCCGTCCACGGCGGCGGGCTGGTGGCCGACCGGCCGGCGCCCACGTTCGTGCGGCCGCAGGTGCTCGTGGACGTCGACCCGGCCTCGACGATCGCCCAGACCGAGGTCTTCGGACCCGTGCTGTCGGTGCACGTCGTCGACTCCGTCGACGAGGCCGTCGCCGTCGCGAACGCGACGCCGTACGCGCTGGCGGCCGGGCTGTGGACCGACGACCTCCGCCGCGCGCACGGGGTGGCGCGCCGGCTCCGGGCCGGCACCGTCTCGGTGAACTGCGTCGACGCGCTCGACGTGTCGACGCCCTTCGGCGGGTTCGGGCAGTCCGGGTACGGCCGCGACCTGTCGCTGCACGCGCTCGACAAGTTCACCGGGCTCAAGACCACCTGGTTCCGGCATGGCTGACGGCGCGGCCGCGGACCGGGACACCTTCGACCACCTCGTGGTGGGCGGTGGCACGGCCGGCGCGCTGCTGGCCACCCGGCTCGCCGAGCAGGGGCTCGACGTCGCCCTGGTGGAGTGGGGGCCCGACGACGAGCAGGAGCCGCGGGCGCGCGAGCTGCGCCGCTGGGACGAGATGCTCGAGGGCGAGTACGACCTCGACTACCGGATCGAGCCCAACGACCGCGGGAACGCGCACATCCGGCTCGCGCGCCTGCGCATCCTCGGAGGCTGCTCGACCGCGAACACCATGATCGCGTGGAAGCCGCTGCGGGCGGACCTCGACGAGTGGGTGGCGTTGGGTGCCGAGGGCTGGGACCCCGACACGATCCTGCCGCTCTACGACCGTCTCCTCACTCCCATCCACCCGGTCGCCGTGCAGGACCAGAACCCCTACGTCGCCGACGTGGTCGCCAGCGCGTCGACCGCGCTCGGGCTGCCCGTCCAGGACCGGTGGAACGACGGCCGGCTCGACGGGACGCCCACGGGCACCGGGTTCTTCGAGGTCGGCTACACGCCGGAGACCAACCTCCGCTCGTCCACGTCGGTGCACTACCTGCACCCGGCCCGCGCACGCGGCGAGGGCCCCGTCGTGCTCACCGGGCTCCGGGCGGTGCGGGTGCTCCTGGACGACGACGCCGACGGTCCGCGCGCGAGCGGCGTGCTGGTCCGTGACGGCTCCGGTGCCGAGCGCACCCTGCACGTCTCGCGCGAGGTCGTGCTGTGCGCCGGGGCGATCGACTCGCCGCGGCTGCTCCAGCTGTCCGGCATCGGGCCGCGCCACGTGCTGGACGACGCCGGCGTCCCCGTCGTCGTCGACCTGCCCGGGGTCGGCGAGAACCTGCAGGACCACGCCGAGGGACTGGTGGTCTGGGAGGCGTCCGAGCGTCCCCCCGCGACCTGTGCCAGCGGCTGGGACGCCGGCGCCATGGTGTGCCTGGACGACGCGGGCGAGCCCCGTGCGTCGGGCGAGCGGCCCGACGTCCTCATGCACTTCCCGGTCGAGCCGTGGGCGGTGCACGCCGCACGTCATCTCGAGGAGACCGGGGGCGCGGCGCTCCCCGAGACCACCGTGGCGATCGCCCCGAACGTGTCACGCCCGCACAGCCGTGGGCGCACGTGGGTGCGCTCGAGCGACCCCGACCTGGCTCCGGCCGTCGACCTGCGGGCGTTCAGCGACCCCGAGGGCCACGACGAGGCGATGCTCGTGGCGGGCGTGCGCCTGGCCCGCCGCATCGCCGAGGTCGAGCCGATGCGGTCGTGGGTGGTCCGCGAGGTCTTCCCCGGCCCCGACGTCACCGACGGCGCCGCGCTGTCGGCCGTCGCGCGAGCCACCCACCAGACCGTCTACCACCCGGCGGGCACGTGCCGGATCGGCGCCCCGGACGACCCGGCGGCGGTGGTCGGACCCGACCTGCGGGTGCACGGGGTCACCGGCCTGCGGGTCGCGGACGCGTCGGTGTTCCCGACGTTGACGGCGGTGAACCCGGTCGTGACCGTGATGCTCGTCGCCGAGCGCGCCGCTCAGCTGGTGGCCGCGGACACCTGACCGGTCTCGCGCCGCAGCAGACCGAGGACGAGGTCGCGGGCCGCGTCGACCGTCAGGCCGCGGTTGCCGGTGACGACGTGCAGGCCCACGGCGTCCTCGAGCGCGACCACCGTCTCGGCCACCTGTCGCACCGGGGCCTGGAGGGTGAAGGCCCCGCGCTCGACGCCGCGCGCCAGCACCAGCTCGTACAGGGAGACCTCCCGCTCCCACAGCGACGACATCATCTCCGCGTGCGCCGGGCTGCGTCCGCCGTGCACGTGCAGCTCGTAGAGCACCCGGCACAGCAGGTCGTCGGGGCCGTCGGGAACGCCCAACCGTCCGAGCTCGGCGAGCTGCTCGGCCGGGTCGTCCAAGGCGTCGACCGCGCTGCGGCGGGCCGTGAAGAACCTCCGCGTCGCGTCGGCGTGCACGTCGACCACCAGCTCGTCGAGGCTCGGGTAGTAGTACGTGACGAGGCCGGGGGAGACCCGCGCCTCCTCGGCCACGTCGCGGACGCGCAGGCCGGTGACGCCGCGCGCGACGATCACCCGACCGGCCGCGGCCACGAGGTCACGACGTCGTCCGGCTTGGTTCCTCGGTCGGGCCACATCGCCATGATCTATGACCAGCATCAAAGAATCGAGCACCCCGAAACACGATCTTGACGCCGACGACTCTTGCCAGACCATGCTGTGCGTCACATTCTTTGTGAAGCATCGTAAAGAACTCGACCGACCCATGACCCGGAGGCGACATGGCCGGCACCACCGCGACGCCCCGCGTCCGCGCCGACACGGTCCTGCGGGGCGTCGTGCGGGTGGACGCCACGAGCCGGCCCACCGACGCGGTCGCGGTCCGGGACGGTCTCGTCGTCGCCCTCGGTCGTGACGACTGCAGCCGGCTGACCGGGCCGGGCACCGACGTCGTCGACCTCGACGGCGTGGTCGCCCCGGCGTTCGTCGACGCGCACGCCCACCCCGTCATGGGTGGGCTGAACCGGGTGAGGTGCGACCTCGACGACCTGCACGACCTCGACCGCTACCGCGCCCGCATCGCGGACCACGCGGCACGTCCGACGTCCGGCGGCAGCGACTGGCTGGTCGGGTCGGGCTGGTACGGCGACGTGTTCCCCGCGGGCCTCCCGACCGCGGCCGAGCTCGACGCCGTCGTCGGAGGGCGGCCGGCGGTGCTCACGAGCCACGACGTCCACAGCGTCTGGGTGAGCTCGGAGGCCCTGCGGCGGGCGGGGATCGACGCCACCACCCCCGACCCCGCGGGTGGCCGGATCGAGCGCGACGCCGACGGCCGTCCCACCGGCGTCCTGATGGAGTCGGCCGCGGCGCTGGTCACCGACCTCCTCCCGGCACCCACCGAGCGCGAGCTGGTCGACGCGCTGCTCCAGGCGCAGGCCTACCTGCACTCCGTGGGAGTCGCGGGCTGGCAGGACGCCGCCGTCGGCGAGATGCTCGGCATGCCCGACCTCTACCCGGTCTACCGCGCCGCCGACGCCGCCGGCCTGCTGACGGCGCGCGTGACGGGAGCGCTGTGGTGGGACCTGGACCGCGACGAGTCGCAGGTCGCCGGCCTGGTCGAGCGTCGCGCCGAGACCGCGGACAGGCACCGCTTCCGCGCCAGCGCGGTCAAGATCATGCAGGACGGCGTCTGCGAGAACCTGACCGCCGCCGTGGTCGAGGCCTACCGCGACGTCCCGCACGACCACGGCCTGTCGTTCCTCGAGCCCGAGCGGCTGCGGGAGGTCGTGGCGGCACTCGCGGCCGAGCGGTTCGACGTCCACCTGCACGCCGTCGGCGACCGCGCCGTGCGCGAGTGCCTCGACGCGGTGGAGACGAGCGACCGGAGCTGGTCCCCGCGTCACCAGGTCGCGCACATCGACCTGGTCCAGCCCGACGACCTGCCGCGGTTCGGGCGCCTCGGGGTGATCGCGAACGTGCAGCCGCTGTGGGCGCGGGAGGACCGCGTGCTCGTCGAGACCAAGCTGCCGCACCTGACCGAGGCGCAGCGCCGGCACCACTTCGCGTTCGGCAGCCTGCACGCCGCCGGCGCCCGGCTCGCCTTCGGCTCGGACTGGCCGGTCTCCAGCCCCGACCCGCTCTGGGCGCTGCACGTCGCGGTGAACCGCACGGCCCCCGACGGCGACCCGCACGCTCAGGACGACCACGCGCGCACGGTCCCGCTGCTGGAGCACGAGGGGCTGGCCGTGGCCGACGCGTTCACCGCGGCCACCGCCGGGGCGGCGCACGCGTCGCGCCTGGACACGTCGGGCACGCTCCACCCGGGCATGGCCGCCGACCTCGTGCTGCTCGACCGCGATCCGCTCGCCGTCCCGCGCGCCGAGCTGGGCGCCGTCGCGGTGCGGGCCACCTACGTCGCCGGCCGCCCCGTGTACGAGGCCTGACCCACCCCCACGCTCGCCCCCACCGACCCCCACCCAGGAGACCCCATGGACGCCACGACACCCACAGCCCTCGCCGAGGAGCAGAACTCCCGCCTGCACAAGTCGCTGGGGCGCTTCGACATCGTCTTCCTGCTGATCGCGGCGGTCGTCGGCCTCGAGACGCTCGGCCAGGTCTCGACCTACGGTGCCGAGGCCTTCACCTGGACCCTGGTCCTGGCCGTCACGTTCCTGCTGCCCTACGGCCTGATCTTCGCCGAGACCGGTGCCGCGTTCACCGAGGAGGGCGGCGCGTACACCTGGGTGCGCAACGCCTTCGGTCGCGGTGCCGGGGCCGCCGCGGCCCTGCTCACGTGGGTGACCCAGCCGGTGTGGGTGGGCGGCTCGATGGCGTTCCTGGCCACCGAGGCGTGGAACGTCAACCTCGGTGAGATCTCGGCGGGGTCGCTCGCCGACTACGCCTTCAAGCTCGTGTTCATCTGGCTGACCGTGCTCGCGGCCATCGTCAGCCTGCGCTACGGCAAGTGGCTGCCGACGGTGGGCGCGATCCTCAAGGTGGCGCTGCTCGTGATGTTCGTGGGGTCGGCGATCGCCTACGCGGTCCAGAACGGCGTCGTCGGGCTGTCGCTCGGCGACTTCTCGCCCAGCCTCGCAGGCCTGTTCGGTGCCACGCCGATCCTGCTGTTCGCCTACCTGGGCTTCGAGTCCGGCAACAGCGCCGCCGGCGAGATGAAGAACCCGGCGCGCGACGTCCCGGTCGGGATCCTGCGCTCCAGCGGCATCGCCGCCCTGTGCTACCTGCTGCCCATCTTCGCGATCCTGCTGGTCGTGCCCGGCGACGAGATCACCGGCATCGGCGGGTTCTTCGACGCGACCACCACGGTGTTCAGCATCTACGGCTCGGCCGCCGACACCCTGCTCATGGTGCTCTCGGCCTGCCTGGTCTTCGTGCTGATGACGCAGGGTGCGGCCTGGATGATCATCAGCGACCGGATGCAGGCCATCGCGGCCGCGGACGGTGCCTTCTACGGCGGCTTCTTCGGCGTCTTCAACAAGCGCCTCAGCACACCCGTGCGGGTCAACTTCCTCTCGGGCGTCGTCAGCACCACGTTCATGCTCGTCGCGATGGCCGTGAGCGGCAGCGCCGGCAGCATCTTCGGGGTGGTCCTCACCATCTCGATCACCACGTTCCTGCTCAGCTACCTGCTGGTCATCCCGGCCGCGATCAAGCTGCGGCACTCGTTCCCCGAGGTCGAGCGGCCCTTCCGCCTGCCCGTCTCCGACGGCACCTTCACCGCGATGGGCGTCCTGTGCTTCGCCTGGATCGCGCTCGGGTCGTGGGTGGCGGTGTTCCCCGGGACGCTCGAGGCGCTGTTCGGCGTCGGGTACCCCTTCACCGACATCTGGGGCGTCGACCGGATGACGTTCGAGCTGTTCACGATCGGCACCCTGGTGGCCCTCGGCGTCCTCGGTGGCGTCGGCTACCTGCGCGGCGCACCCGTCCGACGGGTCTCCGCGGCCGCCACCACCACCCGTCCCTCCGACTCCAAGGTCGACGCATGAGCACCACTCTCGACACCCGCACCGCACCCCACCCGCTCGCACGCCTCACGCGCGAGGAGATCGAGCACAACCGGCGGGTGCTCGACGAGGCCGGCCTCGTCACGCCCACCACCCGCTTCCCGCTGGTGCTGCTGGACGAGCCCGCCAAGGCCGACGTGCTGGCGTGGGACGACGAGCGTCCCCTCGACCGCCGCACCCGCTCGCTGCTGCTCGACCGGGCGACGGGCGACGTCACCGAGGTGCTGGTGTCGCTCACCGCGGGTGAGGTGGTGAGCAGCCGGGCCGTCGACGTCGTCGCCGAGGGGCAGCCGCCGATCATGGGCGAGGAGTTCGACCTGGTCGAGCAGATC
>NZ_JBMGQR010000037.1:0-38676 GCF_049059935.1 Solicola agrisoli
CGCCACGATCGCCTACAACGTGGCCGAGGCGGTCGTCGCGCTGACGGCGGGCGCTCAGGCGTCCTCGACGGCGCTCGTGGGCTTCGGCCTCGACTCGGTCATCGAGGTGTCGTCGGCCGCCGCCGTGGCCTGGCAGTTTGCCGGCCCGGACCCCGAGGCGCGCGAGCGGGTCGCGCTGAGGATCATCGCCTGCTCGTTCTTCGGGCTCGCGGCGTTCGTCGGCGTCGACGCCGCCCGTGCCCTGCTCGGTGGCTCCGAGGCCAAGCACTCCACCGTCGGCATCGTCCTGGCGGCGGTGTCGCTGGCCGTCATGCCGTTCCTGTCGTGGGCGCAGCGTCGAGCCGGACGCGAGCTCGGGTCGAGGTCGGCCGTCGCGGACTCCCACCAGACGCTGCTGTGCACCTACCTGTCCGGCGTGCTGCTCCTCGGCCTGGTGCTCAACGGCCTGCTCGGCTGGTCGTGGGCCGACCCCGTGGCCGGGCTCGTCATCGCCGCGGTCGCGGTCAAGGAGGGCGTGGCGGCCTGGCGGGGTGACGGCTGCTGCGCACCCGACGCCGGCGCGCTGCTCGGCGATCGGGCCGACACCGCCTGCGCCTGCTGCGCCCCGGCCGAGGAGCCCCGATGAGCACCGAGACCAAGGTGACCGCGGTCGTCGCGGCGGTCGTGCTGGCGGTCCTCGCCGCGTACGTCGTCGTGCAGCTGACGACCGCCGAGGAGCCCGCCGACGCGGCCGAGTCGGCGAGCATCCTGGTGCGCGACGACAGCCACCGCCTGGGCACGGCCGCACCCGACGACGCCCCGGTGCTCGTCGAGTTCCTGGACTTCGAGTGCGAGTCGTGCCGTGCGGCCTACCCGTTCGTCGAGCAGCTGCGCGAGACGTACGAGGGCCGCGTGACGTTCGTCCTGCGCTACTTCCCGATCCCGAGCCACGCCAACGCCGAGAACGCCGCCTGGGCGGTGGAGGCGGCCGCGCAGCAGGGCGCCCTCGAGCCGATGTACCGGCGGATGTACGACACCCAGGCCCAGTGGGGCGAGCAGCAGGACTCCCGGGCCGCGCTGTTCCGCACCTTCGCCGCCGACCTCGGCCTCGACCTCGACCGGTACGACACCGACGTCACCTCGCGCGCGACCAGGGACCGTGTCACCCGCGACCTCGAGGACGGTCTGGCCCTCGGTGTCAGCGGCACGCCGACGTTCTTCCTCGACGGCCGCAGGCTGCAGCCGGAGACGACCGCGGACTTCACCGCGGCCATCGAGGCGGCCCTCGCCCGCTGATCGGGGCCACCTGCCCGGGTGCGTGAGCCGCGCAACGAGTTCACCGGGGGTTCACCCTCTGGACGGCTGGCACGCGTGCGACGGACGCGCGCACGGGCTGGTCTGCGGGAGCACCCGTCAGCACTCCCGGAGGATCCCCCATGTCCCAGCACTTCCGCTCGGTGCGGCGCCCCGCCGCCCGCACGCTCGCCGCCGTCGCGGCCGGCGTCCTCGTGGTCGGCGCCGCCGGCTACGCGTCCGGCTCCGGCCGCGACCTCACCGCCAACGGCGGTGCCACCCGCAACAACGGCGACCGCTCCAGCGACGTCAAGCGCGCCGTCGACAAGAGCACCGCCCGCAACGTCATCCTGCTCATCGGCGACGGCATGGGCGACAGCGAGATCACCTCGGCCCGCAACTACGCCAAGGGCGCCGACGGCCGCTTCGCCGGCATCGACGCGCTGCCGATGACCGGCCAGTACACGACCTTCTCGGTCACCAAGGACGGCAAGCCCGACTACGTGCCCGACTCCGCCGCCACCGGCAGCGCCTGGGCCACCGGGACCAAGACCTACGACAACGCGATCTCGGTCGACGTCGACGGCCGGCCGCAGACGACGCTCCTCGAGCTGGCCAAGAGGCGCGGCCTCAAGACCGGTGACGTCTCGACCGCGGAGATCCAGGACGCCACCCCCGCCGTCCAGGTCTCGCACGTCACCGCCCGCTCCTGCTACGGCCCCACGGCGACGTCGAAGACGTGCCCGACCAACGCCCTGGAGAACGGCGGCGCCGGGTCGATCAGCGAGCAGCTGCTCAAGACCCGCCCCGACGTCACCCTCGGCGGCGGCTCGACGACCTTCGCCGAGAAGGCCGTCGCCGGTCGCTACGCCGGCCTCACGCTCGACCAGCAGGCCGCGGCCCGCGGGTACCAGCGCGTCACCGACAAGGCCGGCCTGGCCAAGGTGAAGAAGGCCGACCAGAGCAAGCCGTTGCTCGGCCTGTTCACGCCGGGCAACTTCCCGGTCCGCTGGACGGGCCCGGCCGCCACCCCCACCGGTGGCACCGCCACCCCGGCCCGCTGCACGCCCAACCCCGAGCGCACCGCCACGCAGCCCACGCTGCGCGACATGACGCGCAAGTCCATCGAGCTGCTCGACTCCAAGAAGGGCAAGGGCTTCTTCCTGCAGGTCGAGGGCGCGAGCATCGACAAGCGCGACCACGCCGCCGACGCCTGCGGCCAGATCGGCGAGGTCCTCGACCTCGACGAGGCCGTGCAGGAGGCGCTCGCCTTCGCCCGCAAGGCCGGCAACACCACGGTCATCGTCACCGCCGACCACGCCCACACCAGCCAGATCGTCGAGGCCGGAGGCAACACGCCGGGCCTCACCACCACTCTGCTGACCGACGAGGGCAGCCCCATGACGATCAGCTACGGCACCGCGCCGGCCGGCGGCTCGCAGCAGCACACCGGCACGCAGCTCCGCGTGGCCGGCTACGGACCGCAGGCCGCCAACGTCACGGGCCTGACCGATCAGACCGACCTGTTCTTCACGATCGGCCGCGCCCTCAAGCTCGACCGCCGCTGACGTAGCGTCGTCCGACCCGGCCCGTCCACCGATCCCGGTGGGCGGGCCGCCGTCGTCCGCGCACGGGTCTCGCCGTCCGGCGTCCCACCGGTCAGACTGGCCCCTCCACCGTCAGGGGAGGCCGCCGATGTCCGTGCGCTGGGTGAGCGTCACCGGCTCGGTCCTGGCCGCGCTCATGTTCGGCTTCTCGCTCGACCCCTCCCTGCTCGTGCGCGACCTGGTGTTCCAGGGCGTCCTCAGCGGCGTCGGGATCGCCCTCGGGTACGGAGTCGGCGCACTTGTCGGATCGGCCGGGCGACGCCTGGCCCACCGGTCCGGACGGGAGGTGCCCCGTCTCGGACGGCGCGAGCGCCTCGTCGCGGCCGCCCTCGTCGTCGCCTACGCGACGTGGACCGCGGTCCGCGCCGTCGGCCAGCACCGCTGGACGTGGGAGCGCCTCGACTACTCCCCCACCCTCACCGCGACCGCGTTCGCCATCGCCCTGCTGATCGCGGCCGTCGTCGCCTCGGCCCTGCTCCTGCTCGGGTGGGCGGTGCGCGTGCTGCAGACGAGGGTGTCCCGGGTGGGCGCCCGCGTGCTGCCCGCGTGGATCGCGGCCGCCCTCGGTCTCGTCGTGGTGCTGTGGGCGCTGCTCGCGGCGGCCGACACCTGGGTGCTGCAACGCACGCTCGACGGCATGAACCGGACCTTCGAGTCCGCCGACCTCGACGTCGACGACCGCGCCCCGGCCCAGCCGTCGCCGCTGGCCCTGCGCTCGGGCACGGCCCTGTCCGCGGCGAGCTGGGCCGAGGCCGGGCACGAGGGTCGACGGTTCCTGTCCCGGGGCGCCCAAGCGTCCGAGATCGCCGAGCTCGCACCCGACGGATCGGCGGCCGCCGAGGCCCAGGAGCCCGTCCGGGTCTACGTGGGACGCGCGTCGGCCGACACGGTCGACGCGCGGGTGGACCTAGCGATGCGCGAGATGGAGCGCCTCGACGCGTTCGAGCGCGACGCCGTCCTCGTCGTCGTCCCGACCGGCACGGGCTGGGTGAACGAGCAGATCGTCGCGCCCGTCGAGCACCTGCTCGGCGGGGACGTCGCCACGGTCTCGGTCCAGTACTCGCACCTGCCCAGCCCGCTCGCGTACGTCGCCGAGGGCGAGGCCGCGGGCGACACCGGTGCGGCGCTGGTCGACGCCGTCCGCGCACGGGTG
Source organism: Solicola agrisoli (assembly GCF_049059935.1). Taxonomy (NCBI): domain Bacteria; kingdom Bacillati; phylum Actinomycetota; class Actinomycetes; order Propionibacteriales; family Nocardioidaceae; genus Solicola; species Solicola agrisoli. The sequence continues at coordinate 4,033 of NZ_JBMGQR010000037.1, forward strand.
TCCGCGATGCCCGCGGCCGGCCGGCCGGACGTGCTCGTCGTGGGCGAGAGCCTGGGCAGCTTCGGCGCGTCACGGGCCTTCGACGACCTCGACGAGATGCTCGACTCCGTCGACCGGACGCTGTGGGTCGGACCACCGGAGTCAATGACTCTGCGGCGCGAGGCCGAGGACGAGCGCGCCGCCGGCTCGCCGCAGATCAAGCCGGTGGTCGGTGACGGCCGCGAGATCGTCTTCGCGAACCGTCGCTCCGACCTCGTGGGCACCAGCCCGCGCTCGGTGTTCCTGCAGCAGGCCGACGACCCGATCGTCTGGTGGGACGTGCCGACGATCGTCCGGCGGCCCGACTGGCTGTCCGAGCCGCTCGACCCGTCCGTCAACCCCGCGATGACCTGGCACCCGGTCTCGACGTTCGCCGGCCTGACCGTCGACATGGCGGTGGGCAACGACTTCGACGAGGACCACGGGCACCTCTACGGCACCCAGCCCCTCGCCGCCTGGGCCGTCATGCTGCAGCCCGCGGGCTGGGACGCCGACGACCTCGAGCGCCTGCGCGAGCGTCTCGCCCCGCTGTCGCGGTGAACCGGTGCCCTAGGGCCTCCACCAGGACGCGGTCGAGCGCGGGTCGGTGACCGTCTGACGCGCCACCTCCGAGAGCAGGAGCCCGTGCCGTCGGCTGTGCGCCCGCAGCAGCACGAACGCCTCCTCGACGCTGACGCCGGCGAGCAGGGCGATCGCTCCCTTGGCCTGCTCGATGACGATGCGGCTGTTGAGCGCGCCCTGCAGCTGCTCGGTCAGCGCCTCGGCCCTCGCGATGGCCCGGTCCTGCAGGATGCTGATCGTCGCGATGTCGGCGAGGGCCTGGACGGCCACCACCTCGTCCTCGGCGAACGGGTCGGTGGTGTCGCCGAAGATGCTCATCGCCCCGACCGAGTCACCGCGCAGGCGCAGCGGGAAGGCGTGCACCGAGCGGTACCCGCCGGCGAGCGCGCGGGCGGAGAAGCCCGGCCAGCGATCCCCGTCCGCCTCGAGGTCGGTGTTCACGACGGGGTCGCCGGACCGGTAGCAGTCCGGGCACGGGCCCTCCTGCAGACCCATCTGGATCAGCTCGAGCAGCTTGCCGTCCCGGTTCGAGGCCGCCATGAACTGCAGCTGGTCGTGGGAGTCGGCGAGCATCAGGCCCACGGCGTCGGCGCCGCTGACGAGCGCGACGTTCTCGGTGACGGTGTGCAGGAAGTCGACCAGGTCGAAGTCGCTCACGAGCGTGTCAGCGGCCTCCACGAGGAAGCGGCTGAGCTGCGCGGTGGCGATCATGACGGGCTCCTCAAGTGGGACGTGCGGGGGTCGGTGCAAGGTGTCGGGTGGCGGTCAGTCTGCATCGAGCCTCACCGTCCCGGCCAGGATCTGGAGGGCGAGCTCGTCGAGGTCGATCCGGTGGGTCAGCGCGTAGGAGCGCATCCGGAGCATGGCCTCGGTGAGGTCGACGCCCAGGTCGACCATCACCAGGCCCTGCGCCTGGTAGACCTCCGCCCGCTGGCCGACGGCACGGCTCGCGTGGTCCGAGGGCCCGATCCCCCCGCGGTCCGCCTCGACGTCGAGCAGGATCTCGGTGGCGACCTCGGCGAACGCCAGCGCGGTCCGGGTCTGGTCGGCTCCCAGCGCGACGGGCTCCGGGCGGGTCATCTCGAGCACGCCCAGCCTGGCCGCGCCGACCTGCAGGGGGAAGGCGAAGACCGCGCGGACGTCGTCACGGTCCAGGCCCATCGCCAGTCCGGGCCAGCGGGCCTCCGCACCCCCGAGCAGGTCGCTGACGAGCACGGGACGGTCTCGTCGGCACGCCTCGATGCCGGGGCCCTCCCCGGCCGCGACCTCGCGGTCGACGAGCGCGGGCCCGGCGTCGGGCCCGCCGTGGGCCACCAGCATGAGGCCTAGGTCGGTGAGCACGCTGACCGTGGCGGTCGAGACGGCGACGGCCGGGACGACCGCGTCGCACAGGTCGCACAGGCGGTCGAACCCCTCGCGCCCGGGGACGGCCGCGGCGTCGACGAGGGCGCGGACCCGCTCGACGGTGCGACGGGGGTCGTCCGGCATCTCACCCTCTCGTCGCAGCGGAGCCCGCGGACCGGGCGCCGACGTCGATCTCGCCGGTCCGCTCCCGCGGGGCCACGACCTCGAGGGACGGCATGCGCAGCCGTCCGATGGCGTTCCGGCCATCGAACCGTACCGTGACCGCGAGCCCGGACCGGCACCAGTGGGCACCGGACACCTCGGGCGGGTCGACGAACGGGCAGTCGTCCACCTCGACGCCCTCGAGACCCTCACCGAGCCGCGAGGCCGCCTCCTCGCGCGGCCCGAGCCGGACGAAGCCCACGTAGCGCATCCCGGGCCCGTCGGGCTCGCCGAGCAGCACCAACCGGCTCGCGATCACGGTGGCCGGTGCGTCCACCCAGCCGCCGACCGGGAACCGTTCGACCGCTGCACGACTCCCAGGGGTCACGTCCTGCCGCCGGCTGCCCTGCGGAGCCCCGTGACGCCCGCGCCGCGGACCACCGCGGTCGTCGAGGTCAGCGGCTCGTCGGCCCGGCGCGGCACGGTGCCGTCCTCGCCCCAGTGGGCGCAGTCGCGGCGGTGCCACTCGCGCAGCTGGACGCGCCCGCCGAGCAGGACCAGCTCGGCCCACCAGCTGCGGCGGCACCACTCGCACCCGGTGATGCAGAGGCCGTCCGGGTCGAAGTCGACCGCGACCAGCTCGCCCGCGGACGTGCCGGTGCACGGCGCCGGCGATCCAGGGTCAGGCAGGGAGGACATGCGGCTCACCTCGGTGTCGAGGCGTGAGCCGTCGGGTCCGGGACGACCACAACGAAGTCGATCTCGACGACCCTACGACATCCAGGCGGTGCGGGGAATAGCACCTCCGGCCCGATTCGCCCGCAGGTCAGGACAGGCGGGCCGGAAGCCTCTCCCACCCGCGCAGGATGCGCGTCGGACGTCGACTCGCGCCCGGCAGCAGCTCGAGGTCGGGGAACCGGTCGAACAACGACCGCAGGCCGACCTCTCCCTCCATCCGTGCGAGCGCCGCTCCCAGGCAGTAGTGGCGCCCGGACGAGAACGCCAGGTGGTCGCGGGCGTTCTCGCGGGTCACGTCGAACCGCAGCGGGTCGGCGAAGACCGCGGGGTCGCGGTTGGCGCCGGCGAGCAGCGCGACGACCTGCGACCCGGCGGCGACGTCGACGCCCGCCAGCGTCGTGTCGCGGGCGGCCATCCGTCCGGTGAGCAGCACCGGCGGGTCGATCCGCAGCACCTCGTCGACGGTGTTGCCCCAGCCCGACGGGTCGGCGCGGAGGGCGTCCCGCTGCTCGGGGTGGGCGGACAGCAGCGCGATGCCGTTGCCGAGGAGGTTCACCGTGGTCTCGAACCCGGCGGCCAGCACCAGGCCGGCCGTCGACTTCAGCTCGCGGTCGTCCAGGACGCCGTCCTCGTCGCTGGCGGCCACCAGCCGGCTGAACAGGTCGTCGCCGGGGTCGCGGCGCAGCCGCTCGAAGTGCCGCTCAAGCCAGTGGTCGAAGTCGCGCAGCCCGCGGTCGACCATGCGGAACGTGGCGCGGTCGAGCCCGAGGTCGAGGCTCGGAGCGGCCATGGCCCCGTACCGGAGCACGGTCTCGTGCTCGTCGGCCGGGACGCCGAGGATCTCGGCGATCACGGTGACGGGGAGCGCGGCGCAGTACGCCTCGACCAGGTCGACCGGCGAGGAGGGGTCGATCGCGTCGAGCAGCCCGTCGGCGATCTGCTGCGTCCGCTCGCGGAGGTCCTCGATCGCGCGCGCCGTGAACACCCGGGTCACCAGCTTGCGGTAGCGGGTGTGGTCCGGCGGCTCGGTGACGAGCATCGACGGCGCCCGCAGCGGGTGCAGCGCGTCGCGGTTGGCCCACCGTGACAGGCCCTCCAGCAGACCGCTCGCCTGGGTGGGGTCGCCGGTGCGGAAGTCGGCGTGCGACAGCACCTCCTTGACGACGGCGTGGTCGGCGGTCAGGTAGGACAGCCGGGTGCGCACCAGCGGACCCTGCGCGCGCGCCTGCTCGATCAGCGCGGAGACGTCGCCGCCGTCGGTGCCCTGCATGATCAGCCTGCCCTGCAGGTCGCCGCGCGCCGCCAGCGACCGCACCGCGAGCCGGGGCACGCCGTGGCCGACGCCCCAGGCGACCGCGCCACGGGTCCGGTCGGACGCGGCACTCCCCAGGCCGGTGACGGCCCGTCGCACGGCCGCGATGGGTGCGGTGGTCGTCAGTGCCATGGGGTCCTCCCGAGGTGGTGGTACGTTCGCGTACCAGACACGATGACCGTACGACGTCCGCCGGCCGGCGGCAAGGGGCGAGGGGGCCGGGATGCCGATCGGGTCAGCGGGCGCCGACCCGCGTCGACGACTCCTGGAGGCCATGGTGGCGGCCCTGCGCGCGGGCCCCTACGACGAGGTCACGGTGGCCGACGTCGTGCGACGCGCGCAGGTGTCGCGGCGGACCTTCTACGAGCACTTCGACGACCGGCACGCCTGCCTCGAGGCCGTGCTCGAGGAGTCGAGCACGGCGATCATGGCGACGGTCGTCGAGGCCGTCGACACCGCGGCGCCGTGGCAGGAGCAGGTGCTCCAGGCCGTCGACGCGTGGGTGTCGGCGATGCGGCGCGACCCAGCCGTCACGCTGTGCTGGATCCGGGTCGTCCCGGCGCTCGGCGAGCGGGGCCGCCGGTTCGACCGCGTGGTCACCGGCCGGTACGCCGAGCTCATCCGCACCCTCGTCGACCGCCCCGAGACCCGCGCCCAGGGCCTCGGGAATGTGTCGGGCGCGACGATCACGCTGCTCGTGGGCGGCCTGCGGGAGCTGGTGGCGGTCACCGTCGAGGACGGCGGCGACCTCGACACCGTCGCCGGGGTGGCCGCGCGCACCTTCGTCCGGGTGCTCACGCCGCCCACCTGACCCAGGTTCCAAAACATCCAATGCCGATGGACTTTGACCACATACCAAGACGCGGGGTGCGGGAGGGCGCCGCGGGGTCATGCTCGACGTGCCCTCTCGGAAAGGAACCCCATGCCCACCAAGCAGACCGTCCCGTTCGTCGTGGACGGACACGGCACCGGCGTCGCCCAGCACGTGACCGTCGCCGGCGACCACGCGCACACCTTCGACGCCGACACCTACCCGGCGTTCGGCGGTGACGACGCGGCCCCCAGCCCGCTGGCCTACACCCTCGGCGCCCTGACGTCGTGCAACCAGATCGCGGCGCAGCTCGTCGCCAAGGAGCTCGGGGTGACGCTCGGCGAGTTCACCTTCTCGGCACGCGGCGACTTCGACCCGTCCGTCTTCGTGGGCGGCGCCGACGGCAACGCCAACTTCGACGCCGTCACGGTGCAGGCGTCGGTGCAGACCGACGCCGACGAGGACACGTTCGCCACGCTCGTCAGCGAGCTCGAGCGTCGGTGCCCCGTGACGCAGCTGTTCAAGCGCAGCGGCCTGGACTTCGACTCCACGTGGACGGCGCTGCCGCTCGCAGCCTCCTGACCTGCGGCTCCTCGACGACACGACGCACGGCGCGGGTGGTATCTGCGACGCCCCGGCGGACTCCTCAGCGGCACCAGCCACCCGCCGCCGAGGGCGGCCCACCCGAGGAGCCACCATGAAACGCGCCCTGCGCCACCTGCTCGTCCACCTGACCCTGCTGATCGGGCTCGTCGCCGGGGCCGGCCTCGCCGCCGCCCCGGCCGGTGCGGCCGAGCACGCCCCGACCACGGACCGGTACGTGTTCGCGCCGGGCAAGGTCGGCAAGGCCGTCGCCGGCATGTCCAAGCGGTCGGCGCTGCGCACCGGACTGTTCCGGTCGAACTTCGACGACGGCCTGTGCCCGGTGCACCCGCTGGCGTGGAAGGGCGCCAAGCGCCGCGGCCAGCTGTTCGTCGAGACCACGCGGTCGGGGCGGATCGTCGAGATGTCCGCCCTGCGCGGCCACTACCGCACCACCCGGGGCGTCGGCATCGGGTCGACGTACGACGCGGTCAAGGCGGCCTACGGAGCCAGGCTCCGCGCACCGCGTGCGACCGCCAACGGCGTCATCGCCGTCGACGTCCGGACCCGCTCGGGCGCCCGCACCCGCTGGCTCACCTTCGGGTTCGCCGACAACGAGGGACCCACGCTCGTGGGGACGTCCCCGGTGCTCAACCTGACGGTGAAGCGCGGCAGCAAGCCGCAGCTCGTCACCGACGGGTGCTGAGCGGACCGCTCAGCGCAGCCCGGCGTCGATCTCGGCCAGCGCGTCGGCGAGGTCGACGGCGGGCGCCCAGCCCCAGGCCCGGGCACGACCGGCGAGGAGCCGGCCGGTCCACGCCGGCTCGTCGTCCCACACCGGCTCGACGCCGAGGGCGCCGGTGACCGTCGCGGTGTAGTCGCGGGTGGTCGCCGGGCCGGCGGCGACGTTGACCGCGACGCACGACCCCGCCACCGGTCCGGTGGCGGGGTCGTCGGACGTCGCGACCCGTCCGGAGGCGACGTCGGCGGCGAGCGCCGCGAGGTCGTCGACGTGCACCCAGGCGAAGGTCTGGTCGGGGACCGCGTGGCGGGCGCGCTCGTCGTCGCGCATCGCCGCCGGTCGCAGGGTGTTCCAGACCGACGTCTCCCCCGCGCCGAGGATGGCCGGGGGCCGCAGCAGGACGCGCGTGAGGCCGTCGACCCCGGCCAGCGCGGCGTCGGTGTCACGCTTGGTGACGGCGTAGTCGCCCGCGTCGTCGCCGACCAGGGCGGACGACTCGTCGACGTCGCCGGCTCCGGGCGAGCGGTCGTAGACCGCGGCGGTGGAGACGTGCACGAGCCGCGCGACGCCGGCCGCGGCCGCAGCCCGCGCCAGCGTCGTCGTGCCCTCGACGCCGATGCGGTGCTGGACCTCGAGGTCCGAGCCCATCGGGTGGACGGTGGTGACGACCGCGTCCGCCCCGGTGACGACGTCGGCGGCGAAGCCCTCGTCGGTGAAGTCGCCGACCCGCTCCTCCACGCCCGGGAGCGCGGGGGCGGTGCCGGGGCGACGGACGACCGCGCGCACCGCCGCGCCACGCTCGGCCAGGGCCGCGCAGACGCGGGCCCCGACCAGCCCGTTGGCACCGGTGACGACGACGTCGGGCGAGGACTCGGCAGCAGAGGAGGTCATGGCCTCACGATGGCACGGACCGTCCGGCAGGACAGGCCGAGCGGTGTGACGCAGGCGATGGTCGCCGGGGCCCAGGGCCCCTACGGTGACGGCACTCTCGGGAAGGAACCCTCATGCCGGCACCCCCACGCCAGGACGTCACCTTCGCCTCCGGCGACGGCGAGTGCGCCGCCTGGCTCTACCTGCCGGACGCACCGACCCCGGCCCCCGTCGTGGTGATGGCGCACGGGCTGGGCGGGGTGCGCGAGATGCGCCTCGACGCGTTCGCCGAGCGGTTCGTCGACGCCGGCTACGCCGCCCTCGTCCTCGACTACCGCCACTTCGGTGCCAGCCCGGGCGAGCCGCGGCACCTGCTCGACGTCGACCGCCAGCTCGAGGACTGGGCGGCGGCGGTCGCCCACGTCCGCTCGCTGAACGCGGTGGACGCCGAGCGCGTGGTCCTGTGGGGCACCTCCTTCGGCGGCGGGCACGCGATCGTCGCCGCCGCACGCGACCAGCAGGTGGCCGCCGTGGTCTCGCAGTGCCCGTTCACCGACGGGCTCGCCTCGACGGCGGCCGTCGCCCCGCCGGTGTCGGCCCGCCTGACGGTCGCCGCCGTCCGCGACCTCGTGCGGGCCGTGCGCGACAGGGCGCCGCACATGGTGCCGACGGCGGGCGCGCCCGGCACCACGGCGCTGATGACCGCGCCGGACGCGGTCCCGGGCTTCCTGCGGCTCGTGCCCGAGGGGATGCAGGTGCGGAACGAGGTCGCGGCGCGCGTCGCGCTGCGCATCACCCGGCACCGCCCGGGCCGGCAGGCGCGGCGCGTGACCTGCCCGATCCTGTTCCTGGTCTGCGAGGACGACACCGTCGCGCCCGCCCGCGCGACCCTGCGGCACGCGCGCCGGGCCCCGCGCGGCGAGGTCCGCACCTACGCGCACGGCCACTTCGACGTGTACGTCGGCGACGCGTTCGAGGAGGTCGTGGCCGACCAGGTGGAGTTCCTGCGGCGCCACGTGCCGCCCGCCGGCTAGGAGTCGAAGCCCAGGCCGAGCCGGTCGAGGGTGCGGAGCAGGAGGTTGCGCTCGCCCTCGCGGTGGTCGGCGCGGTCGAGCGACCACCGGGTGGCCTCCACACCGATCCACGTGAGGGGCTCGGGAGGGAACGGCAGCGGCTTGCGCCGGACCATCTCCAGGCCGGTGCGCTCGGTGGCGGCGCCCGCGAGCCGGTCGAGCATCACCTCGGCGGCGAACCGGGTGGCGGCGACGCCGAGGCCGGTGAACCCGCTCGCGTACGCCACCCGTCCGCGTCGGGCGAGGCCGTGGAACGCGCAGAACTGCGTGGACGTGTCGATCGGGCCACCCCAGCGGTGGGTGAACGTGACGCCCTCGAGCTGGGGGTAGGTGGTGAGGAAGTGCGAGGCGAGCCGGCGGTAGGAGGCGTCGCGGTCCTCGTACTGCGGCCGCACCTGCCGTCCGCGGTGGTAGATCGCGTCGTAGCCGCCGTAGAGGATGCGGTCGTCGGCGCTCAGGCGGGAGTAGTGGAACTGGTTGGCGAGGTCCTCGACGCCCTGGCGGTGCGTCCATCCGATCTCGGCCATCTGCGCCGGCGACAGCGGCTCGGTCATCAGCACGTAGTCGTAGACGGGCACCGTCGACAACCGCGCCCGCCGCAGCAGCGGGCGGTACACGTTGGTCGCGAGCGCCACGCGGTCGCTGCGGACGACGCCTCGCGCGGTGCGCACCGACACCGGTCCGCGCCACCCGCCCTCCACGCCGAGCGCCTGCGAGTGCTCGTGCACCTCGACCCCGAGATCGGACGCCACGCGGGCGAGCTCGGCGGCCAGCCGCGCGGGGTGGACGAGCGCGCACTCGTCCTCCTCCCACCGGCCGGCCCGGAAGATCGGGCTGGCGATCTCGGCCTGGACGGCGGGCTCGTCCAGCCACCGCCCGGACGTCGCCTCCTCGAGCCAGCGCACCTGGTGGGGCTCGTAGGCGACGGACATCGCGCCGGTGCGCTCGAGCTGGCAGTCCAGGCCGAGGTCGGCGACGTCCCGCTCGATCGCGTCGAGGTTGTCGCGCCCCAGACGCACCAGCTGCTCGTGCTCGTCCGGCCAGCGGGTGCGGCCGTTCTCCTCGCCGTGGGTCAGGCTCGCGTCGGCGAACCCGCCGTTGCGGCCCGACGCCGCCCAGCCGATCGTCTGCCCCTCCAGCAGGACGACGCGGGCGCCGGGGTCTCGACGCTTGGCCAGCACCGCCGTCCACAGGCCGCAGTACCCGCCGCCGACGACGGTGAGGTCGGCGGTGGTCGACGCGGTGAGGGGCGCGTAGGTGGCGCGCTCGCCGAGGTCGTCGAGCCAGAACACCTCGTGCCGCGACTCCCGCAGGGACGCGTCGACGACGTCGTCCGCGGGTGCCTGTCGCTCGAAGACCGTGCTGTGGCGTGCCATGGGGTGCTCCTGTGGTGGGGCGGTGACCCCATCCTGGCGTGACGGGCGCCTCGGCGCGCCCGATCAGCGACGGACGAAGAGCTCGAGCGCCGTGCCGTCGGGGTCGGTGAAGCTCAGGGCGACGCCGTAGTCGGCCTCGACGAGCCCGCTGTGCGCGACGCCCACGGCGTCGAGGTGGTCGGCCCACGCCCGCAGCTCGTCGACGTCGGTCACGCCGAGCCCGAGGTGGTCCAGTCCGGGACGGCGCGGGTCGAAGTCACCGGACGCCGTCGCGTCGTGGCGGGTCAGGCCGAGCCGGGGCCCGCCGGGGAGCGCGAAGATCCGGCGGTGCAGCCCCTCCCCCTCCAGCTCACCCACGGGCGGCGAGCCGAGGACGCGCTGGTAGAACTCGACCGCGCGGTCGAGGTCGGAGACGGTGACGGCGAGGTGGTCGATCCCGGTGGTCTGAGGCACCGTGCCAGTCAACCCGCAGACGCGCCCGGGCGCCCGTCGCGGCGGCGACGGCCGTCGGGTCGACGCGCTGACGGGTCGGGAGGAGCCGGGCTCGCCCGGTCCGAGCCCCTAGCCTGGTCCGACCATCCGTCGCCGTCTGACGCACCCCTCCGCCGCGGCCCCGGACCACGTCAGTGGCCCGGGGCCGCGGGCGGTTCGGGACGCGCGGCGCGCTCGTAGCCGGCCCTGAAGATGTCGGGCTCGAGGTAGATCGCGCCCGCGGTCGGCTCGGCCTGGCGGATCGCGTGCTCGGCGGCGTCGATGGCCTCGGCCACCTGCTCGGCCGAGCTGCCGCCCGCCACCGAGACCTTGGCGGCCACCAGCAGCTCCTCGGGGCCGAGGTGGAGCGTCTTCATGTGGATGATCGCCTCGACGCCGTCCGTGCCGCGGATCGCGTCCGCGATGCGGTCCTGGGCGTCGAGCGAGGCCGACTCGCCGAGCAGCAGGCTCTTGGTCTCGATGGCCAGGACGATCGCGACCACCACGAGGAGCAGGCCGATCAGGGCCGTGCCGGCGACGTCGAAGTAGTAGTTGCCGGTCGCGAGCGACAGCGACACCGCGACGAACGCGAACGCCAGGCCCAGCAGGGCGGCGAGGTCCTCGAGCAGGACGACGGGCAGCTCGGGCTGCTTGGCGCGCCGCACGAACTGCGGGATCGACGCCTTGCCGCGGATCTTGTTCGTCTCGCCGAGCGCCGTCCGGAACGACAGGCCCTCGAGCACGATCGCGACCCCGAGCACGGCCAGCGGCACCCACGCCCATCGTCCGGGCTCCTCCAGCTCACCGGCCCGGATCTCGTGGAACTTGTGGTACGCCTCGTACAGCGCGAACAGGCCGCCGACGGAGAACAGCACGATCGAGACCAGGAACGCGTAGACGTACCGCTCGCGTCCGTAGCCGAACGGGTGCTCGTCGGTGGCCGCACGCCGCGACCGCTTGCCGCCCAGCAGCAGCAGCCCCTGGTTGCCCGCGTCGGCCACCGAGTGGATGGCCTCGGCGAGCATCGAGCTGATGCCGGTGAGCAGGAACGCGACGAGCTTGGTCGCCGCGATGCCGGCGTTGGCCAGGAGCGCGGCCACCACCGCCCTGGTGCTGCCCTCGGTCGCCATCTGCTGACAGTAGGTCAGGAGGCGACGTGGTGGAGGCGGCGCCCCGACCTCTTGGACTCGTACATCCGACGATCCGCGACCGCCGCCAGCTCGCCGGCCGGCAGTCCCTCGCTGGTCGCCGCGCACCCGATGCTCACCGACAGCGCGGCCAGGGCGGGCTCGGCGGCACCGGCCGCGACCTCCGCCACCCGGGCGCCGATGCGCCGTCCGACGGTCGTCGCGTCCTCGAGGGTGCCCGGGACGAGGGCGACGGCGAACTCGTCGCCACCGAGCCGGAAGGCGTGGTCCTGCTCGCGCAGCCCCAGGACGAGCGCCCGTCCGACGGCCACGATCACCTCGTCGCCGGCTGCGTGGCCCCAGGTGTCGTTGGCCTGCTTGAGCCGGTCGACGTCGACGGTGACCAGGGCGCCGTCGACGCTGTCGGGGCCGGCCAGCCACTCGTCGAAGGCCCGGCGGTTGCCCAGTCCCGTGAGCGCGTCACGCCGGGCGCTGAGGTACTCGGCCTCGCGTCCGCGGCGCTGCGCGTAGCCGGTGATCGCCGAGCGCATGGTCGCCAACCGGCTCGCGCGGTGGGCCCACCACGTGCGCGAGGTCGCGACCCCGAGTGCGAGACCAGCGCCGGCGAACGGCTCGCCCCGGTCCTCGGCGAGGCGCAGGTGCACCCACAGGACGTGGCGTCCGGTGAGGAAGTCGGCGTCGACGGGGATCGCGTCGAGGGCGCGCTGCGCCTCGGCGGCCGCGAGCTCCACCTGACCGACGGCGGCCAACGCGGCGGCGAGCGTGGCCGTCGTCGCGACGGACCGCTCGTCGTCCCCAGCCTCGAGGAAGCCGAGCCGCAGGTCGCGCAGCTCGGCCAGCATCGTCTCGTCGACGGTGGCCGCGTGCTGGGCCCGCAGGAACCGGGCCCGGAGCACCTGGTGGGGCGGCGTCCGCGGCGAGCAGAGCGCCAGTGCCCGCTCGGCGTGCGCGACGGCGGACTCGCGCAGGTGCGCGCGCTCACGGCGGCTCCGCCCGTCGGTGGCCCCGAGCAGCGTCAGCTCGATCGCCCACTCGCCGTGCAGGGTCGCGAGGCTGAGCTGGTCGACGAACGCGGACGTGGCGAGCGGGATCGGGTCGGCCCCGAGCTCGCCGCAGCGCTCGTAGTGCGGGGACGCGAGCTCGTACAGCCGCATCTCCTGGTAGGCGGTGCCGAGCCAGGAGTGCGCCCAGGCGCGCAGACCGTCGTCGTCGCAGCCGCCGATCTCGTGCTCGGCCCGCACGAGGTCGTCGACGGCCTCGGCCGTCAGCCCCAGCCGCTCGTGCGCGATGGCCCGCACGGCCAGCGCGTTGGCCGCCCATCCGGGAGATCCCAGGCCGTCGGCGACATCGAGGCAGCGGGTGGCCGACCGCACCGCGCCGTGGCCCGCGCCGGACTCGTTCTGCGCGATCGCGAGGACGTACTCCACCGCGGCCCGCTCCGGGCACTCCCCCTCGACGCCCGTCCGCAGCAGCGCCGCCAGCTCGAGCGCCACCGCCTCCGGCTCACCCCCGAGGGCGCGCTCCACCGCGTCGGCGAGCAGGGCGCCCACCTCGGGGTCCAACGGTGCCGTGCTCATCGCGCCCCTCGGGTCAACCGATCTCACGGGTGTTGGTGAGCGTGGCCTTGAGGCGGCTGGGATCGGCGTTCCACTTCTGCGCGGTCGAGCCGTCGCACGCGGCGGTGACCACCTTGTAGTACTGGCCGTCGTGGAGGTCGGAGTTGTTGCCGGGCCCCAGGCAGCGTCCGGCCGAGTCCTTGATCGTGTACCGCTCGCCGTAGGCCAGCTCGTTGGCCGTGGCCGGTGAGTCGTTGGACGCGTAGCGCTGGTTGAGCGTCCAGTAGAAGGCGTCGGCGGTCGGGTTGGTGACGCAGGACTCGAGCTTGGGGTACCCGCCGAGCGTCAGCGGGCTGCGCAGGCAGTACCGGGTGCCGCCGGTCGTGAACGTGATCAGGCGCCGGGTGGACGGTCCCTGCACGAGCGCGGGCGAGGGCACCGGCTTCTGGTTCCACGACACCTTGGACGAGTTGGGGTTCTGCTTGCAGCTGTAGAGGATCGTGTAGGTCGCGTTGACGTTGTTGCCCGTGACGTCGATGCAGGTGGCGAATTGCGCGTAGTTGACGATCTGGTTGTTGCCGGCGCCGGCGGCCCCGGCCCCGGCGGTGGGTGAGGGCACCCAGGTCTGACGCGCGTCGGTGGTGCCGCCTGTGCACGACTGCAGCAGGAGCGCCTGGCCGGCCCGCTGGGTCGCCGCGTCGATGCAGAAGCCGTCGACGTCGCTCTGGTTGGCCAGCGCACCTCGCAGGTGACCGTTGTCGTCGATGCTCCACTGCTGGTTGTAGTCCGAGATCCGGCAGGTGCGGTCCGGGTTCTTGAGCTTGAAGCTCGCCGGCGTCTCGCCCGCCGGGCACACGAAGGTCTGGGTGGAGTCGCTCGGGGTCTCGTCGGCCACCGAGCACCGCTGGAGGGTGATCGGACGGTTGGCGACGTGCGTGGCGGGGTTGGTGTCCAGGCACAGGCCCGGGGTGGGCGGGTTCGACGTCGACACCAGCTCGATCGACAGGTCGCTGCGGTAGCTGAACACCTGCTGGTCCGCGGCCGGGTTCGAGGTGCTGCAGACCTGCAGCGTCACCGCGGTGCCGACGGCGGGCGCGGCGCCGGCGTCCATGCAGTAGGCGGTGCTCCCCGAGGGGAAGATCCGGAACTGGCCGCCGCTGATGGTGACGTCGTTGGTCTGGAAGACGTAGGTGGTCTCCAGGGTGCGGCCCTTGGAGGCGCCGCTCCCCGTGCGCGAGGTGTCGCGCCCCTCCGAGGTGATCAGGGCGTAGCGGGGCGCCCGGCTGTTGCTGGCCGCGTCGTAGGTGCCGTAGGCGTCCGAGCACGTCATCCGCGAGCTGTTGCGCGTCGCGGTGGTGAGCTGCGACGGGTTGGACCGGTAGTACTCCACCGACACCTTGAACTGCTGCACGCCGTTCGCGCTGGCGTCGGTCCATGCCGGCGTGGTGAAGCACGGCAGCTTGCCGGCGTCGCCGACCGAGGAGTCGTCGGACTTGACCGCCCCGCGGATCCGCGCGAGCGCGTAGTCGAGGCCGGACTGCGAGGCGTCGAGCGAGCGGATGCGCGACTCGTCGAAGCGGCTGGTGCGGGCCTGGCTCACGACGGTGGTCAGCAGCACCGCACCGAGCGCGACGCTGAGGATCATCACGAGCATGAGGAACGGCAGCGAGCCCCGCTCCCGGTCCTCGCCCGAGAGCCGGTCGCGCAGCGCCGACGCGGTCCAGCCGATCATGTGGCGTCCTTCAACGAGGCCTGGGTGCAGACCGTGGCGGGGTTGGTGTCCTGTGTGCTGTTGAGCGCGGTGAAGGTGGTCAGCGTGCGGTGCGAGGAGGCACTGCTGCCCGATCCGCTTCGCGTCACGGCCAGCACCGTGAGCCGCTGGTACTGGGCCGCCGCGGCGGCGCTGGACGCGGGGAACCGGAACGGGCGGTCGTCCGAGCCCTCGGCCACGGAGCCGTTCGTGACCTTCGACGCCAGCACCCTCCAGGCGCTCGCGCTCCCGTTCAGGGAGCCGTCGGAGGCGACCGCCCAGGTCCGCACCTGGAGCCTCCCGTCGAGCGACACCCTCAGCTGGGTGCACTTGTCCGTGCTCGTCCCGTCGCCCTGCTCGCGGCTGCTCAGCTCGACGTGCCAGATGCCCGTGCTGGGGGTGCGGGTGGGGGTCGAGATCCCCGTCGCGTACCGCACCGTCCGGTCCAGGTTGAGGAAGCCGGTGTTCCCCTGGTCGACGGCGTCGGAGATCGACTGCACCTTCGTGCTCGCCTGCGTCATCATCACGGTCACCGTGGTGAAGATGCCCATGAAGACCGTCAGCAGCGCCATGGCCACGATCAGCTCCATGAGCGTGGTGCCGGCGTCGTCGCGCAGGTCGATCCGTCGGTTCCGGTGGGTCGTCATCACGTCACCGTGAAGGACCAGTTGGTGGTGACCGAGGCGCCGAACGAGTCCGTCACGGTCACCACGACCGTCCAGGTTCCCCGCTGGGTGCCGGCACCGGAGACCGTGGTCCCGCTGAGCGTGAAGCCGGGCGGCAGGTTGTCGACGTCGTAGCTGTACGGCGTGGTGCCACCGGTGGTGTAGGGCGACGTCGCGAGGTTGCGCTGGCCGCTCGAGCCCCGGGCGATCGAGGAGCTCGGCATCGACAGCGCCAGGTTCGACACGTACCAGGTGAACGCGGCCGAGGCGGTCTGGCCCGAGGCGTCGGTGACCGTGATCCGGGTCGACGAGCGCGTCGTGGTGGTCCCGGTCGTGCCGGTGACGACGCCGGTCGAGGCGTTGATGGACAGTCCGCTCGGGAGCCCCGTGGCGCTGTAGGTGTACGGGCTGGTGCCACCGCTGAAGGTACCGGCGAACCCGACGTTCACGGCCGTGCTGCGCGAGGTGGTGCGGTCGTCGAGGGCCGCCGCGGTGGGCGCGTTGTTGATGGTCCACGAGAAGGCCGCGCTCGTCCCGGTGCCGCCGGCGGCGTCGGTCGCGGTGACCCGGACCGTCGTGCTCACGGCGTTCGACGCGACGTTGCCCGAGATGCGGCCGGTCGAGGAGTCGATGCTCAGCCCGCTCGGCAGGCCACTGGCGGTGTACGTGCAGGGACCGTTGCCGCACGTCGAGCTGATGGACAGGCTGACCGTGCCGCCCTTGGTGGTGGTCTGGGTGCCGGGTGCGGTGACGATGGGCGCGGGCACGACGTTGAGCGTGAAGGTGGTGGTGCCGGTCTTGCGGGAGACCGTGTCGGTCACCGTCACCGTGACCGACGAGGAGCCCGTGGCCGTCGGCGTGCCGCTGATGCGACCGGTCGACGCGTTGACCGACAGCCCGTTCGGCAGGGCGGTGGCTGCGTAGGAGTAGGAGCCCGAACCCCCGGTCGCCGCCAGCTGCACGACCTCGGGGCGGCCGACGGTGGCGACCTGGGTGCCCGGGTTGGTCGCGACGACCGGCGGGTAGTCCACCGTCCAGGTGAAGCCGACCGTCGCGGTGCGCGACGCCGAGTCGGTGACCGTCAGGGTGACGTTGGAGACGCCGACGGTCGTCGGGGACCCGGTGATCCTGCCGGTGGAGGCGTCGAGCGAGAGTCCCGCCGGCAGCGTCCTGCCCGGGTCGGTGTAGCTGTAGCCCGATCCGCTGCCGCCCGTGGCCGTGACGGTCACGTTGACCGCCTGTCGCACCGCGCCGCTCTGGTCGTCCACGTCGGCGAAGGCCAGGCGGGGCCCCACGGTCCACTTGATCTGGGCGTCGGCCTTGCGCAGGAACGCGTCCGTCACCGTGACGGTCGAGGTGTTCGACGTCGGCGAGCCGGCGACGGTGCCGCTGATCAGGCCGGCCGGCGACAGCGAGAGCCCGTTGGGCAGGGAGCCTGCGGTGAGCGCCCACGTGAAGGGCGCGGCGCCCTTGCCGTCCTGGACGAGCAGCTGCAGTGAGACCGCGTCGTCGACGACGACGCTCTGGTCGCCCGGGTCGGCCACGACCGGGGCGGCCGGCAGCTTCTGGTTGAGGTCGAACGTGGGGTTGGCGTGGGTGTCGATGAGTGACGAGCTCACGAACGCGCACCCGACAGACGGGCAGCCGCGGTCGGACCACAGCACCGCCACGACCGCGCGCAGGGTGTTCGTGCCGCTGGCGGCGCCGCAGGCACGCTGCGTGGTGCCGTCCGCGTTCGTGGTGACGGGCGCGGTGCTCTGGCACTCCAGGTACTTCTCGACCCGGAAGGTGGTGCCGGACGCCGCCTGGTCCACCGCGGTCGTCGGGACAGGGACCCCGGACGCGGACGCGTCGTTGTAGGCGCGTGTGCCGGCGGCGGTGCCGAGGAAGGGACGGATCTTCGGGACGGCGTCGAGCCGGTCCCGCTGGGTGTTGACGTCCGCGAGCCTGCGTCCCTTGAGCAGGTCGCTCGAGTCGAGCGAGCGCAGGTCGGACATCGCCGACGTGGCCACCTGCGCCGCCGACGTGGCAGAGCGCTGGTGCGCCGAGATCATGATGCCGTTGGCGTACTCGGCCCCGACGGCCGCCATGATCACGGTGATGAGCGTCAGGGCGACCATGACCTCCATCAGCATGAACCCACCGTCGTCGCCCCCACGGCCCACGCGCTCGCGCGCCGAGCGCACGAGGCGCCGGAGCGGAGGAAGCGGGGCGGGGGTCGACATCGTGGATCCGTTCGGTGGAGGGTGACGACGGTCAGGCGGCGGGAGCGGAGAAGATCGTGACCTGCGTGGTCATCACCGTGTCCACGTCCACGGAGGCGACCTTGGAGCCCCCGTCGACGCTGAGCTGGGTGGAGCCCACGAGCACGCGGCGCGCACCGTCCTGCAGCGACTTGACGAAGGCGGTCTGCTCGACGAGCGACCCGCTCGAGGTGAGCGAGACGGTGATGGCCTGCTGTCCCGTGGCGGCGGCGGCCGAGCCGTCGGCCGGCTGCTCGGCGCCCTGGACCGCCCCGGTGGGCGGACTGATGGTGACGTCGTCCAGCTCGACGCCCGCGCTCTCGGCCGCCTGCGTGAGCTGGCGGGTGAAGCCCGGGAGCGCCGTGGTCGACGGCAGGCCGTCCTGAGCCGCGGCGAGGTCGGCCTGGAGCACGTTGATCTGCTCGTTGTCCTGGGCCAGCTTGGTGATCTTGGCCTGGAGCGTCGTGTTCTGCACCTGCGCGTCGGCGCGGTCGATGGCGTGCTGGTCGGCCGCGGCGAGCTGCGGGCCGGCGGCGAGGAACCAGGTGGCGACGAGGAGCAGCAGCGCGATCGCCGCGGTGCCACCGATGACGACGCGACGGTCGTCGAGGAACGAGGTGTTCACTGGGAGCCTCCGTCGGCCTGCTTGGTCTGGTCGTAGCGGTGGGTGTGCAGGTCCTTGGTGAGGCTGAGGGTCACCGACCAGGTGGCGTTGCCGGCCTCGCCCGCCGCGTTGGTCGCCGGCAGGACGTCGGCGACACCGTCGAGCTTCTCGAGCCTCGTCACGTAGGTGGCGAGGTCCGACAGCTGCTGGGACGTGCCGGCGAGCGTCGCCGTGCCGATCGAGTCGGTGACCCCGGCCGCGTCCGGGGCCGCGCCAGCCGGCGCGGCAGCGGCACCCGGAGCCGCGCCGCCGGCGGCGCTCGTCAGGGAGATGTTCATCGAGGTCAGGGACATCGAGCCCGGCAGGGCCGTGCGCAGCCTGGTGAGCAGCTGTGCGGCGTCGACGTCGGTGGTCATCAGCTGGGCGATCTGGGCGTCCAACGCCCTGGTGTCGGCCTGCACCTTGACCACGTCGCGGTACTGACCCTGCTGGGCCAGGAGCGAGGTCGTCTCGGCCTGGGCGGTCTCCAGCTCGTCGGCGGCGGACCGCGCCTTCAGCGAGGCGACGGCGAAGCCGGCGACGCAGAGCAGGAGGACGAGGGCGAGGCCGGCGACGGCGAGCTTGCGCAGCGCGCGCACCCGGCGGCGCTCGACGACCTCCCGTGGTGTGAGGTCGGCGGCGATGCCCCAGCCGGGCATGCTGCTCCAGATCTGGCGCTCGACGTCGTCGCTGATCGTGGCGGTCATGCTGCGGCTCCCATCGCGAGGCCCACCGAGACGGCGGAGGGCGGGACCATCAGGCCGGCGATCGTGCTCTCGGAGCGCTCACGGTCGCGAATGTGCTGGAGCGGGTCGACCACGCGTGTCGGCAGCTCGACCTGGTCGCGGATCGGGTCCGCGATGCCGACCAGGCGCGAGCCGCCGCCGGTGAGCGAGATGCGCTCGATGGGCGAGTCGTCGTGGGTGGACCGGAAGTAGGCGGCCGAGGTGCGGATCTCGGCGATGAGCGGCCGCAGGCCCTCGAGCAGGGCCCGCGTGACCTCCGCGTGGCCGGACTCCAGACCACCGGCGCACTTGGTCGCCTCGGCCTCGAGGCGCTCGACGCCGAGTCGGTCGGCCAGCTGCTCGGTCAGCTGCTCGCCGCCGCGGGCGAGCGTGCGGACGAGCTTGGGCACGCCACGGTCGTGGATGACGATCGTGCTGAGGTGCGCACCGAGGTCGACCACGGCCTCGACGGCCAGGTGCTGGTCGCCGATCGCGCGCAGCGCGGCGAACGAGGAGAGGTCGACGCGCGCCACGCGCAGCCCGGCGCGCTCGACGGCCTCGACGGCGGTGAGCACGGGCTCGCGGGGCGTGGCGATGAGCAGACCGTCGACCAGGTCGGAGTCGGGGTGCGGCTCGCCGATCTGGCAGTAGTCGAGGACCAGCTCGTCGATGGGGACCGCGATGACCTCCTTGGCCTGGTAGGGCAGCGCCTTGGCGCGGCGGGCCGGGTCGAGGTTGGGCATCTGCAGGTCGCGGACGAGCGCCTGCGGGCTGGCGACGCCGACGATCACGGTGCGGCAGTTGAACTTCTGCTCGGCCCACAGCTGCTTGAGCGCCGCGGTGACGACCTCGCCGTCGTGCACGACACCGTCCTTCACCGCTCCGTGCGGCAGGGCCACCTGGCCGAGCCCCTCGACGGTCACCGACGGGCGGCCGTTCACCGTGCCCGGCGCCAGGACCGCCGCGCGGACGGCCGTGGCACCGATGTCGATCCCGATGGCGTGACCGTCGGTGTTGAGCACGTTCTCCCTCTTGAGGGCGAGCTGGCGGTGCTTCATGGCGACTCCCGGTCAGGCGATCTGGGTGAGGGTGAGGTAGGCGTCCGAGATCGGGCCGCCGACGAACAGGGCGAGCACCGCCCCGGCGACGAGCGCGGGCCCGAAGGGCAGCAGCGAACCGCGCCCCGCCCGCCGCACCACGACCAGGACGGCGCCCGCGAGGGTGCCGAGCAGGAACGCGGCGAAGACCCCGACCACGACGGACGGGTAGGAGACGTAGCCGAGCACGGCGCCGATGACGACGGCGAGCTTGACGTCGCCGAGCCCCATGCCGCCGGGCTTGGCGAGAGCGAGGGCGAGGAACAGCAGACCGAGGGCGGCTGCGGCGACCGCGGCGCGGACCAGGGGCTGCACCTCGCCGGTGACGACCGACGCGGCGACGAACCCGGCGGCGACGAGGCCGAAGGTCGGGTAGACGATCGCGTTCGGCAGGCGCATGACGTCGAGGTCGATCGCGGTGAGGGCGACGCCGGCGGCGACGAAGACCAGGAACGCGGGCAGGGCGGGCAGCAGGTCGAGGCGGGCGGCGTTCCACGTCACGGCGACGAACAGGACCGCCGTGGCCAGCTCGACGAGCGGGTAGCGGACGCTGATCGGCTCGGCGCAGTCGGCGCAGCGACCGCGCAGCAGCAGCCAGCCGAGCACGGGCACGTTGTGCCGGGCGCGGATCTGGTGGCCGCAGGCCGGGCAGGCCGATGCTGGGCTGACGACCGACTCGCCGGCGGGGACCCGGTGGATGACGACGTTGAGGAAGGAGCCCACGGCCAGGCCGAGGAGCGCGGTGAGGACGAACAGGATCGGCACGGCCGGGCTCCTCTCTGGGGTGGGGGTGTCAGGTGTTCTCACCACGGGCCGGGGACCGAACGGTCCCCGGCCCGAGTGGCAGCACCTGCGCTGCGGTGACTCAGTCCGATCAGCAGGTGGTGCCGGTGGGCGCGGCGGTCAGCGTCTTGACCGAGCCGCCGGCGGTGCTCAGGTAGCAGTAGAAGTTGCCGTTGCCGCTGGTGGCCTTGGCGTAGATGCGGTAGCCGTCGGTCACGGGCGTGTAGACGATGTCGCCGGTGGCGTCGCTCTTGGTGATCTTGCCGTTGGCGCAGCCGGTCGGCGTGCCGCCGGTCGTGGCCACCGCAGTCGGGTACGCGGCGTTGTCGGAGTTGCACTGCTCCAGCGTCGAGATCGCGGCGCGGACGTCGGACTGCGCGGCCTTGTCGTTGGCGCCCTTGCGGTAGTTCAGGTACAGCGGGACGGCGATGGCCATCAGGATGCCGATGATGACGACGACCACGAGGAGCTCGATGAGGGTGAAGCCACCCTCGCCGTTCTCCTTCTTGCGGCGAAGCTCAGCAAGGCGGTTGATCATGAGAGCCTCCTGGGCTCGTCGTGGGCCGGCACTCGTTGCTGGCCTCTGTGGTGGTGCACAGAGGTGATCGGCGGCCGGCTCCCCCACCTGAGGAATATGAGGAGAAATTTCCCCGCCAACCTGACGAGGTGCGTCGCGTCGGCTTGACACCCGACGCACAGGTCCGGCCGGGCACCCCGCGGGGTGCCCGGCCGGACCGGCGGCGGCTCGTGGCCGCCCTCGCTCAATTGGTCTGGATGTTCTGGAACACGCTGAACATCGGCAGGTAGAGGCAGACCACCATCGAGCCGATGACGGTGCCGAGCAGGACCACCATGAGGGGCTCCATGGCCGACGACAGCGACTCGGTGGCCGTCTCGACCTCCTTCTCGTAGTAGTCGGCGACCTTGTCGAGCATGTCGGTGATCTGGCCGGTCTCCTCGCCCACCTCGAGCATCTGGGTGACCATCGACGGGAACAGGTCGTGCCGCTGGAGCGCGGTGGACATCTGGCCGCCGACGCGCACCTGGTCCTGCACGTCTCCCATCGCGCGGGTGATGAGGGAGTTGCCCGACGTGCCGCCCACGACGTCGAGCGCCTGGATCACCGGCACGCCGACGGACAGCAGGGTGCCGAAGTTGCGCGACCACCGGCTGATGGCGAGCTTGGTGAACAGCGACCCGAACACCGGCAGCTTCAGCTTCAGACCGTCCATCCGGTAACGGAAGTCCTCGTTGGTCTGCATCGCCGTCCGGTACCCCTTCAGGCCCGTGAGCACGACGACGATGAGCAGGGGGGCGACCCACCAGATGTTGTTCGACAGACCCACCATGATCCGGGTGGGCAGCGGCAGCTCGCCGCCGAGCTGGGTGAACATCTTCTCGAACACTGGGACGATGAAGATGATCACCGCGGCGCCCAGGATCAACGAGAACGTCAGCACGATCACCGGGTAGGTCATCGCCGACTTGATCTTCGACCGCAGGTCGGCGTCGGCCTCGTACATCTTGGCGATCCGCGAGAGCGCGCCGTCGAGGAAACCACCGGTCTCGCCGGCCTTGATCATGTTGATCATCAGCGGCGGGAAGTGGTCGGGGTGCTTGATCATCGACGACGACAGCGTGGCGCCGCCCTGCACGTCGACCTTGACCTGGGTGATGGCCTCCTTGAAGGCCTTCTTCTCGGTCTGCTCCTCCAGGATCGCCAGCGAACGCAGCAGCGTCAGGCCGGACGACGTCATCGACGCGAACTGCCGAGAGAACACCGCCAGGTCGCGCAGCGAGGTGCGGCCCCCGAAGCCGGGGATCGAGATCTCCTTGTTGAGACCGGTGCCGGCACCGGCCACCTCGAGCGGCGTGAGCTTCTGGACGGTGAGCGCGCGGGTGGCCGCCTCGGGCGAGTCGGCGTCGATCTTGCCCTTGACCAGGGCACCGGTGGCGTCGACCGCCTCGTAGGTGAACGTCGTGACGGTCATCAGATCATCGCCAGCCTCTTGAACTCGTTGGGGTCGTGGGCCAGCTCGAGGGCGGTTCCCTTGGAGATGAGCTGGTCGGTGTAGCGGCGCGCCAGGTGCTGGTCGAAGCTGATCATCCCCACGTCGGCGGACGACTGCAGGAACGTCGGGATCTGGTGCACCTTGCCCTCGCGGATCAGGTTGCGGATCGCGGGCGTCGCGACCATCACCTCGCAGACCGTGGTGCGCCCGTTGCCGTCCTTGGTCGGTGCGAGCGCCTGGGTGACGACGCCCTGGAGGCAGTTGGCCAGCTGCGCACGGATCTGCGACTGCTGGTGGGCGGGGAAGATGTCGATCAGCCGGTCGATGGTCTGGGACGCCGACTGCGTGTGCAGCGTCGCGAGCACGAGGTGGCCGGTCTCGGCCGCGGTGATGGCGGTGCTGGTGGTCTCCAGGTCGCGGAGCTCGCCGACCAGGATGATGTCGGGGTCCTGCCGCAGCACGTGCTTGAGCGCGGTCGGGAAGTCCTCGGTGTCGGCCCCCACCTCGCGCTGGTTGACCACGCACCGCTTGTGGGTGTGCAGGTACTCGATCGGGTCCTCGACGGTCATGATGTGCGCCGAGCGCGTCTGGTTGGCGACGTCGAGCAGGCTCGCCAACGTCGTCGACTTGCCCGAGCCGGTGGGCCCGGTGACGAGGACGAGCCCGCGCGGCAGGTGCGCGAACTTCTCCACGTCGGCCGGCAGGCCCAGCTCGCCGAGGCTGCGGATCTTGTGCGGGATGGTCCGCATGACGGCGCCGACGGCACCGCGCTGCACGAACACGTTGACGCGGAACCGGCTGAGACCGATCAATGAGAACGAAGTGTCCAGCTCGTTGTCGCGCTCGAAGCGCTCCCACAGCTCGGGCGGGACGATGCTCTTCATCATCGCTGCCGTGTCCTTCGGCGTCAGCTTCGTGACTCCCTCGACCGGGCGCAGCGCCCCGTGCACCCGGATGCACGGGGCGATGCCGGCGGTGAGGTGCAGGTCCGACCCCCCGCGCTCGACCGTCTCGCGCAGCAGGTGCTCGATGGCGCTGCGCGGGTCGCCGTCGACGGCGTCGGGCGTGGACGGACGCCCGAAGCCCTCGTCGGTGATCGGCACGACGTCGGCGGTCGCCGAGTGCGCGGGCGCGTCGGCCGGCGCGTGGGCCGGGGGGAGGTAGGCGGTCATGGGTGCTCCTGTGCGCTCAGACGGTGACGCGGAAGACTTCTTCGATGGTGGTCTCGCCGACGGCGGCCTTCATCAGGCCGTCGTGCCGCAGCGGGACCATGCCCTCGGCGACGGCGACGTGGTGGATCTCGGACGCCGACGCGTTGCGCACGGCGAGCCGCTCGATCTCCTCGGTGACGGGCATGACCTCGTTGACGGCCAGGCGCGCCCGGTAGCCGGTCTGGCCGCACGAGCGGCAGCCCACGGGCTTCCAGAGCTTCTCGGGCACCTCGAGCTCGTCGGGCCAGCCGATCTGCAGGAGCTCGCGCTCGGAGGGGGCGTACGGCTCCTTGCACCAGTCGCACAGCCGGCGCGCGAGCCGCTGGGCCAGCACGCAGTCCACCGACGAGCCCACCAGGAAGGGCTCGACGCCCATCTCGGTGAGACGCGTGACGGCCGACGGCGCGTCGTTGGTGTGCAGCGTGGTGAGCACGAGGTGGCCGGTCATGGCGGCCTCGATGCCCAGCTGGGCGGTGACGGGGTCGCGGATCTCACCGATCAGCACGACGTCGGGGTCCGAGCGCAGGATCGCGGGGAGGACGGCGGCGAACGTCAGCCCGGCCTTGGCGTTGACCTGCACCTGGTTGACCCCGGGCAGCCGGTACTCCACCGGGTCCTCGACGGTGATGATGTTGACCGACGGCTTGCTGATCTCGCTGAGCGTCGCGTACAGCGTGGTCGACTTGCCGGAGCCGGTCGGCCCGGTGACCAGGACCATCCCGTGGGGCTTGGTGAACGAGGTCTGGAAGCGCTCGTAGTTGGCGGCCGAGAAGCCGAGCTTGCGCAGCTCGAGGTCGATGCCGCCGGTGTCGAGCACGCGCAGGACGACCTTCTCGCCCCACACGGTCGGCAGGGTCGCGAGTCGCAGGTCCACCTTGTTGCGGTCGAGACGGACGGTGATGCGACCGTTCTGCGGCACCCGCTTCTCGGTGATGTCGACGCTCGCCATGATCTTCAGTCGCGAGATCAGCGGTGACTGGACGGCGGCCGGCACGCTGTCGACGTCGTGCAGCACGCCGTCGATGCGGAAGCGGACCCGCAGCTCGCCCTCGGTGGGCTCGATGTGGAGGTCGGACGCGCGGCTCTGGATCGCCTGCTCGATCAGCGAGTTGACGTAGCGGACGACGGGCGCGTCCTCGCCGTCGGCGACCTGGGCGGTCATCTGGGAGGACTGGGTGTCGGTGAAGGAGGCGGCGATGTCGGCCAGGTCGGTCTGCTCGCGCTTGAGCCGGTCGATCAGCTTCCGCAGCTCGCTGCGCGCGGCCACCATCGGGGTGATGAGCGCACCGGTGGCGGCCCTGATGTCGTCGAGCGCGACGACGTCGCCGGGGTCGGAGATGGCCACGACCAGGGCGCCGTTGTTCCAGCCGATGCCGAGCACGCGGTGCCGCGTGACGAGCTGCAGCGGGATGGCCGCGACCGCCTCGGCGTCGATCGGGTAGCCGACGAGGTCGACGCTCGCCATGCCGTGCGAGTCCGCCGACGCCTCGGTCAGCTCGAGCTCGGTGACGATGCGGTCGTTGATCAGCACGTCGCGGATCGAGCGTCCGGTGCGCTGCGACTCCTCGGCCGCCTCCTCCAGGAGGTGCGCGTCGACGCCCCGCGCCGCGAGGGCGTTGAGCAGGGCTCGGTACGACGGGACCACGACGACCTCCTGGTGTCCGTGCTGACTGGTGCGCGTGCCTGATCGGCCACCGGTGGACCGACCTGAGGAATCCGGCGGATCGCGTTCTCCTCCACCAGGTAGAGGAGAAACCCGGACACGGGGCCCTCAGAACGGGTGAGATGGTCCGGAACCCCCCGGCACGGGTCGTCCGGCATGGCCCATCTGGGTGGTATTACCCAAATGGAGGAGAACGTTTGCCTGTTTCTCCTCCAAGCGAACGAGTTCCTCATCAATATTCACCACGTGACCCCTTCTCTCGGACTGGTGCCGGCCTCGGTCGTCGACACCGCACCGGACGCGCTCGTCCGGCAGCACATGCCCCTCGTCCGCCGTCTCGTGCGCGAGGTCTGCACCCGCATCCCCAGCCACGTCGACCGCGACGACCTGACCGGCACCGGCATGGCCACCCTGGTGGTCGCCGCCCGCGCCTGGGACCCCTCGCGCGGCGTCACGTTCGAGCGCTACGCCGCCATCCGCGTGCGCGGCGCCCTGCTCGACGAGCTGCGCGGCCTGGACTGGGCCACCCGCTCGGTCCGCCGCCGTGCCCGCGAGGTCGAGCAGACCCGCAACCGGCTCGCCGCCGAGCTGGGCCGCGTGCCGAGCGCCGCCGAGCTGGCCGCGGCCACCGGCCTGACGACCCAGGAGCTCGCGTCGCACGCCGACGACGTCGCCCGGTCGTCGGTGCTCTCGCTCCAGGGGTTCGACGACCGCCAGGCTGACGACCTCGACGTCCGCCGTGCGCCCGCCGCCGACACGATCATCGAGAAGCGCGAGCAGATCGCCTACCTGCAGGACGCCGTCGCGACGCTCCCCGAGCGCCTGCGCGTGGTCGTCGAGGGCTGGTTCATCCACGAGCGCCCGATGGCCGAGATCGCCGTCGAGCTGGGCGTGTCGGAGTCGCGCATCTCGCAGATGCGCGCCGAGGCGCTCGTCCTGCTCAAGGACGCGCTCAACACCCACCTGGCCCCCGAGCTGGTCTCCCCCACCGACCGTCCGGGCGGATGCGCCGCCCGCCGGCGCGAGACCTACTTCGCCGACGTCGCCTCGCGCCGCACCTACCGCGAGCGCCTCGCCGGCGAGGCCATGCCCACCTCCGCCTGACGGAGAAACCCGGACGATCTCCTGCCCGATCCCCCTCAGGTCGTCGTCCACCGTGCCGATCAGCACTGGGTGACCGGGACGGCGAGACGATCGCCCTCCTCGCTCGAACACACGGGCACCGCCGTCGTCACGCAGAACCCGGCGCCACCGGCGCCACGCGGAGGAGGATCCATGGACGCGCGCCGCAGGCTCGCGACCCCGGTCGTCATCGCGGTCACCGCCCTGATCCTGGTGTCCGAGCTGTTCTGTCTGCTCTGGGTCTTCCACCTCGACGACGGGGTGGACGCCCGCGAGCTGGCCCACGCCCGCGCCTCCACGGCCGTGACGGGCTGGAGCGACGCCGGCGACCCCGCGGTCGTCACTGACGCCGTCGGCGCGCTCGTCGCGACCGACGCCCCCGGCTCGGCCTCGGTCGACCGCGCCGCGACCGCCTGGGCCGCGGACCCCACGCCGTCCAACCTGGAGCTCCTGCGCGGCGCGCTCGAGGCCACCGGTGAGGGCGTCACCCGCCAGCAGGCCACCACCGAGGTCCAGGTGGTCGCGATCCTGGCCACCCTGCTCGTCGTGGTCTCGGTCGGGTGGTTCGTCTGGTTCCGCCGGCTCGTCGCCCGTCACCGCGACCTGCAGCGCCGGCTCACGAGCCAGCAGGTCCTCGACTCCGAGCGGCACCGGCTCACCGCCCTGGTCGCCAACTCCGAGGACGTGATCGCGATCCTCGACAGCGGCTCGACCGTCCGCTTCGTCAGCCCCGCCGCCGCGCCCGTCCTCGGGCTGGGCCCGGAGGATCTCGTCGGCGTGCGGCTCGTCGACCGGCTGGAGGAGGGCGACCGGCTCGTCCTCGCCCAGGCGCTCGCCGCGTCACGCCCCGGACGGCAACCCCTGGTGCTGCGGTTCCCGCGCCAGGACGGCTACCAGGTCGTCCTCGAGGGCACCCTGGTCGACCAGACCACCGACCCCGCGGTCGAGGGTTTCGTGCTGACGCTCCGCGACGTCACCGAGCGACGCAAGCTCACCGAGCAGCTCGAGCACCAGTCGTTCCACGACGCGCTCACCGGGCTCGCCAACCGTCAGCTGTTCGCCGACCGCCTGTCCCACGCGCTGGTCCGCCGCGACCACGGGGGCGTCCGCACCCTGACGGTCCTGTTCATCGACCTCGACGACTTCAAGAACGTGAACGACAGCCTCGGCCACGGGGTCGGCGACGACCTCCTCGCGGCCGTCGCCGAGCGGCTCTCCGCGACCACCGCCACCGGCGACACCATCGCCCGCCTCGGCGGCGACGAGTTCGCGGTGCTGCTCGAGGACACCGACCTCACGTCCGCGACGAGCACCGCCGAGACCGTCAGCGCGACGCTGGCCGCGCCGTTCGAGCTGCACGGCCACCACCTCGCGCTGTCCTGCAGCATCGGGATCGCCCAGGCCCTCCCGGGACGCACCGACGGCGAGGAGCTGATGCGCAACGCCGACGTGGCGCTCTACATGGCCAAGGAGCGCGGCAAGGGCAGCGTCGCGGTCTACGACTCCAGCTGGCACCACCGCACCCTCGAGGTGCTCGAGATGCGCAACGACCTGCAGTGGGCGATCGAGTCCGACGAGCTGGTCCTGCACTACCAGCCGACCGTCGACCTGCGGACGCAGTCGATCACCGGCTTCGAGGCCCTCGTGCGCTGGGAGCACCCCGAGCGCGGCCTCATCCCGCCGGGCGCCTTCGTGCCCGTCGCCGAGCAGAGCGGCCTGATCCTGCCGCTCGGCCGGTGGGTCCTGCACCGGGCGTGCGAGGCGGCCGTGCGGTTCCACGCCGGCGGCCACCGGCCGACGATGGCGGTGAACGTCTCGGTGCAGCAGATGTCCCGGCCGGACTTCGTCGACGACGTCGTCTCGGCGCTGGCCCAGAGCCGGCTCCCGGCGTCGTCGCTCGTCCTCGAGATCACCGAGTCGACGCTGCTGTCGGACACCGCGACCACGATCGGCGCGCTCACCCTGCTGCGCCAGCTCGGGGTACGGGTCGCGATCGACGACTTCGGCACCGGCTACAGCTCGCTGTCGCAGCTCGCCACCCTGCCCGTGGACGTCCTGAAGGTGGACAAGTCGTTCGTCGACGGGATCGACGAGACCGAGACCGGCTCGACGTCCCTGATCCGGGCGATCCTGGCGATGGGCGACACGATGGGGCTGACCACGGTGGCCGAGGGCGTCGAGCACCAGGCCCAGGCGCTGTGGCTCCAGCAGACCTCGTGCACCCTCGGCCAGGGCTACCTCTGGTCGCGGCCCGTCCCGGTCGACGAGGCCGAGCAGCTGCTGCGTCACGGCATCGACGTGGGTCTGCCCCGCAAGGGTCCGCGCACGGGCGTGCCCGACCTGCGCATCGTCTGACCTCGCGCCGGTCTTGACCACGCCGCCCCGATGGGCTGCGATGGGCCGATGGACCACAGCGGCCCCGGCGGCTTCCGGCTCCAGGTGAGCGGACCGGTCTTCTCCTGGCGCGGACCGGCTCCGCACCACTTCGTCGCGGTGCCCGACGACGACAGCGCCTTCGTGCAGGAGCTCGCCTCGGCGGTCACCTACGGCTGGGGCATGGTCCCCGTCGCCGCGCGCGTCGGCCGCACCGGCTTCACCACCTCGCTGTACCCCAAGGACGGCCGCTACCTCGTGCCGCTCAAGCTCGCGGTCCGCACCGCGGAGGGCATCGAGGTCGGCGACACGGTCACCATCGAGCTGACGATCGCCGAGCCGTCCTGAACCGACGAGCATTCCCCGCGACGGGGTGTCCCAAACCTGATCGGCCTGATCTTTCACGGCGTCGGCGCGCCCGGTAACGATCCGGACAATTAGCGCCCGCGACCCTGGTGGATGGCCCGTTCGGGCCACCAGTGTTCACCCATCCGTGCCACTCACCCGCCGACATCCCCGGTGGGCGACGACGGTGCCGCGTGGAAACCCCACCTTGTCGAAAGGACCCCGATGGTGACGAGATCGTCCACCCTCAGGCGAAGCATCATCGCGATCACGGCCGCCGGCCTGCTCGCAGCGAGCGCGGCGTCGTCCGCCGCCGCCGACCCCACCGCCGACTCCGGCTCCCCCAAGGACCCGCAGGCCGAGGTGCTCAGCTCGCACGACATCGACCTGCTCACCGACGCCGAGGATGCAGGCGAGCGTCAGGTGACGCTGCTCGTCGCCGCCGACCGTGGTCAGGCCAAGAAGGTCGCCGCGGGCGTCGACCGGCTCGGCGGCACCGTCGCCGAACGCTTCGACAAGCTGGGCTACCTGCGCGTCTCGGTGCCCACCAGCCAGGTCCGCAAGGCCGCGGCCATCCCCGGCGTCGCCGCGATCGACGTCGACGAGGTGCTCGAGCAGCCCGACCCGGCCGTCGCCCAGAAGGGCGCGCCCGCCGCCAAGCAGGCCGCGACGCTGCCCGGCCCCGGCGCCGACACGCCGGACGTCAACCCGTACATGCCCACCAACGAGACCGGCGCGACGGACTTCAAGACCTCGCACCCCACCTGGGACGGCCGCGGCACCACGATCGGCGTGCTCGACTCCGGCGTCGACCTCGACCACCCGGCCCTGGCCAGCACGTCGACCGGCGAGCGCAAGATCACCGACTGGGTGACCGCGACCGACCCGATCCTCGACGCGGACGGCACCTGGCGCCGCATGGACACCACGGTCACCGGCCCGTCGTTCGTCATCGCCAACAGCACCTGGACCGCCCCCGCGGGCGAGTACAGGTTCAACCTGTTCCGCGAGAACATCACCGCGGGCAGCGAGCCCGAGGGCGACGTCAACCGCGACGGCGACACCACCGACGCGTGGGGCGTCCTCTACCGCGCGAGCGACAACGCGATCTGGGTCGACACCGACCAGGACCTCGACTTCACCGACGAGACGCTGATGCGCCCGTACAAGGAGAAGTTCCAGGTCGGCCACTTCGGCACCGACAAGCCGTCCACGCCGATCGTCGAGTCCTCCCCCTTCGTGGTCGAGTTCCGCGAGGACGTCGACCTGTCGCCCTACGGCGGCGCCAACGTCGGCAAGGTCGCCGACTTCGTCAACATCGGCCTCGTGGAGTCGGCGCACGGCACCCACGTCGCCGGCATCACCGCGGCGCACTCGATGTTCGGCGGCGCGATGGACGGCGCCGCACCCGGCGCCAAGATCGTCTCGTCGCGCGCCTGCACCTGGGGCGGTGGCTGCACCGCCGCCGCGCTCACCACGGGCATGGCCGACCTCGTCGTCAACCGCAAGGTCGACGTCGTCAACATGTCGATCGGCGGCCTGCCCGCGCTGAACGACGCCAACAACGCCCGCGCCGAGCTCTACGACCGGCTCATCTCCGACTACGGCGTGCAGCTGTTCATCTCGGCCGGCAACAGCGGCCCCGGCCTCAACACCATCGGCGACCCGTCGGTGGCCACCGACGTCGTCAGCGTCGGCGCCTCGGTCAGCAAGGACACCTGGCTGTCGAACTACGGCTCGGTCGTCAAGGCCAAGCAGGGCATGTTCCCCTTCTCCTCGCGCGGCCCGCGTGAGGACGGCGGCTTCAAGCCGAACATCTCGGCGCCCGGCTCGGCCATCTCGACCGTGCCGCAGTGGTACGACCAGGCCGACATCGCCGAGTCCGGCTACACGCTGCCCATCGGGTACGCGATGTTCAACGGCACCTCGATGGCCTCCCCGCAGGCAGCCGGCGCGGCCGCGCTGCTCGTGTCGGCCGCGTACGCCACCGACACCGCGGTGACGCCCGCCCAGCTGCGTCGCTCGCTGTACAGCTCGGCGAAGCTCCAGAAGGACATCCCGACGTACGCGCAGGGCAATGGCTTCTTCGACACCGTCGGTGCCTGGAAGCTGCTCCGCAAGGGCGACGTCGAGACCCGCGACTACGTCGTGGACGCGCCGGTCTGCACCCCGCTGTCGGAGTCGCTCAAGACCCCGAACCGCGGCACCGGCGTCTACAACCGCTGCGGCGCCGGCGAGGGCGGGCACAAGCCCGGCCAGGCCAAGACGTACGCCGTCAAGGTGACGCGCACCAGCGGCCCGTCCGGCTCGGTCGCGCACCGCATCTCCTGGGTCGGCAACGACGGCACCTGGAGCTCCTCGGCCAAGACCGTGTCGCTCCCGCTCGACAAGCCGGTGACCGTCCGGGTCCAGGCCAAGCCCACCGCGGGCGCGCACGCCGCGATCATGCGCCTCGACGACCCCCGCACCGCGGGCGTCGACACCGAGGTGCTGAACACGGTGGTCGCGGCCGAGACCCCGGCCAAGCCGGCGTACGCCACGTCGTGGTCGGGCAAGGTCGACCGCAACGGCACGACGTCGTACTTCGTCGACGTCCCCAAGGGCACGGCCGCGCTGCAGCTGAACCTCACGGGCATCGCCACCGGCAGCCAGACGCGCATGCTGCCGATCGACCCCTACGGCGTGCCGCAGGGATCCACGGCGAGCACGCAGTGCTACACCAACTTCTCCGACACCAAGGCCTGCAACCCGGTCTCGCGCTCGGTGAAGAACCCGCTGCCGGGCGTCTGGGAGATCGAGGTCGAGGCCCGTCGCACGTCCAAGAGCCTGTCGAACCCGTACAAGCTCAAGGCCGCGGTGCAGGCCGTCACGGTCTCGCCGCAGACGGTCGAGCTCGCCTCGGTCGAGGCGGGGTCCCCCTCGCCCGTCACCTGGTCGCTGACGAACGCGCTCGCGCCCGTCACCGTCACCGCCAAGGGCGGCCCGCTGGGCAGCTCGGTGGAGGAGCGTCCGTCGATCGCCGACGGCGAGTCCGCGACCTACGACGTGGTGGTGCCCGAGGGCGCGACCCGTCTGGACGTGGCGATCGGCAGCACGAGCGACGCCGGTGCCGACCTCGACCTCACGGTCCTGCGCGGCACCACCGTCGTGGGCACGTCGGCCGACGGTGACTCCGAGGAGGCGGTCAGCATCACGGCTCCGCCGGCGGGCACGTACACGGTGCAGGTCGACGGCTACTCGGTGCCCGCGGGCACGACCGAGTACGACTACCGCGACGTGTTCTTCTCCCCGGCGCTGGGAACGGTCGAGGTCCCGGCCACGACCCAGCAGCTCGACAACGGCGAGAAGGGCACCGTCACCGGCACCGTCGTGGCGAGGTCCGCGCCGGCCGCGGGGCGCAAGCTCCTCGGGTCGATGACGCTCCTCACCACGGAGAACGCCGAGGTGGGTCGCGGCGACGTCGTCGTCGGGGCGGTCACGCAGTAGCACCCGCACCACCGGAGGGGCTCGTGAGGCACACGCCTCGCGGGCCCCTCCGTGCGTCCACCTCCGTGCGTCCCCCGGTCCCGCCGAGTGGCGCAAACTCGGGCCGACACGCCGCGCCGGACCCCGTTCTTGCGCCACTCGTGCCGGCTTTTGCGCCACTCGGCGGACGGGTGGCGGGCGGCAGGACCGCGTCGCCGACGGGGTCAGGCGGCAGGCTCGACCGACGCGACCTCGAACGGGGTGCCCTGCTGGCAGGTGCTGACCAGACCGGGGGTGCGGGTGCCGGTCACGGTCACCCGCGCGCCGTCGGGGGTGCTGCCGCGCTCGGCCCCGACGAGCAGCAGCTGCTCGCCGCCGGCGTCCAGCACGACGCAACCCGGCTCGACGCCCTGCGACACCACGCCGGTGACGGTCGTGGTGCCCGGCTTGCCGGTGGGGGTCGGGTCGGTCGGGGCGTCCGTCGGCGGCGCGGTCGTGGTCGGCGCCGGCGACGTGGCGGTCGTCGAGCCGGCGGCGTCGGACCCGTCGTCCTCACCCCCTCCGCAGGCCGAGAGACCCAGGGAGAGACCGGTCAGGAGCACGAGGATCGGGACGGTGCGCATGTCGGATGGACGCACGGCGACGCCGTCGGGTTCCGGTCCGCGCTCCACCGGACGACGGAATTTGCTGTCCGCGGCAACCAATCCGAGCCTCTCCGTGGCCGCGAAGCACCCGAGACCCTGCTCGAGGGTCGGGCGCTCCTGGACCCGTGGCGCCCACGGCGGGCCGTGGCCCGCCCAGGCACTCCACCGATCGACGTCCTGGGGGGACGAGACGATGCTGGACGACCTGCGCGTGAGACGTGCGGCCGCCCTCGACGACCGACGACTCGCGACGATCGCGTACGACACCTGGTCGCCCGAGGTGTCGGCCACGCCGCTGTGGGACGCCGGGCGGCCCTTCTTCCGCGAGGAGGCCGGCCTGACGACCGCCAACACCCTCGTCGCGTTCACGCCCGAGGCGGTCGTGGGCTTCGTGGCCGTCGCGCCGTTCCCCTACGCACGTGACCGCTGGGTCGTCCGCGCGCTCGCCGTCGACGTCGTCTTCAGGCGCAGGGGCATCGGCACCACGCTGGTCCGGGCCGCGAGCGAGGCGTCCGCCGCCGCCGGCGCACGCCGGCTCCTCGTCGGGGTGATGCCGGCCAACACCGCGGCCATCACGATGCTGACGCGGCTCGGGTTCGCCGAGGCCGCGCCCGACCAGACCCACCGTCGCCCCGGCGGTCACTCCGGTGCCGTGACCATGTCGCTCACGCTCCGTGCCCCCGGGCGCCGTCCGCGACCGACCGACGACGGGTGAGCGCGGGGTCGTTCCTCCGGTTTCGGTGAAGTTCGCCGCAGGCTCCTTCCGCGGTCCTCGGCGCGGGCACAGGCTGTGCTCACCGCCCCGCGCGGGGCGTCCCGGTCGTTGCCGACGGTCCACCCCGTCCGACGACATCGAGGAGAACCGTGTTCGGAAACAAGACCCTGGTCGACATGATCGACCGCAGCGCAGAGAACCCCGCCGACCGCCGCAAGTTCCTACGCACCGCCGGCATCGCCGGCCTGGGCACCGTCGGCGCCGGCCTCATCGGCGCCACCACCATCGGCGCCGCCGAGGCCGCACCGTCCGACGGTGCCGTCCTTAACTTCGCGCTCAACCTGGAGTACCTCGAGGCCGAGTTCTACTCCCACGCCGTCTTCGGCCACGGCCTGGACTCCCG
>NZ_JBMGQR010000038.1:0-37567 GCF_049059935.1 Solicola agrisoli
AGCCGACCTGGGGGTCCTTGCCCAGGCGAGGGTCGTCGTAGGCGGTGCCGGGAGCCGACATCGACCGCAGCGCCGTGGCCTGCACGCCCGGCAGGAACAGGCCCTTGCCGATCAGCCAGTCGGCCTGGTCGGCGGTCTGGCCGGCCACCCGCTGGGTGGTGAGCACCGCGAACACGTCGGACACGCTCTCGTTCAGGGCGCCGGACTGGCCCTGGTAGACGAGGTTCGCGGTGTACTGCGTGACGCCGTGGGTGAACTCGTGGGCGAGGACGTCCGGCGGCTTGGTGAACCGGTCGAACAGCTGCCCGTCGCCGTCGCCGAAGACCAGCTGCTGGCCGTCCCAGAACGCGTTGACGTAGCCGCGGCCGTAGTGGACGGTGACCGTGATGGGCGTGCCCTGGCCGTCGACGGACGAGCGCCCGTACACCTCCTCGAACAGGGCCCACACCTGCTCGGTGGCGGCGTAGGCCTCGTCGACGGCGGCGTCGCCCACCGGCTCGGCGCCGTCGGCCCGCGCGGGCGTGCCCGGGAGGTCCTCGGTGTTGCCGGCGGTGTTGACGGTGAAGCGCCCGCTGGCCAGCGCGGTGCGCCGCGGCGGGGACGGGGGACCGGTGCGGCGCTCGCGCATCAGGCCGTCGGCGACGAGCGTGGCGCGGCCGCAGTCGGCGACGTCGCCCTCGGTGGAGTCGACGACGGCCTGGAGCAGGTACGGCGGGAGGAACGTGTGGTGGGCCATGAGCCATGTCACCACGCGACCCGGACAAAAAGGAACGCCCACCTGGACGACCGGTGTCGACGCGCCGCGACGGCGACCGTCGGCCCGGACCGGCACAATGGACCGGTGAGCCTGTACTGCGACGAGGGTGTCGTCCTGCGCTGCCAGAAGCTGGGCGAGGCCGACCGCATCGTCACGCTGCTCACGCGTCGCCACGGACGCGTCCGCGCGGTGGCCAAGGGCGTGCGCAAGACGAGCTCGCGCTTCGGTGGGCGCCTCGAGCCGTTCATGCGGGTCGACCTGCAGCTCGCCGAGGGTCGCACCCTCGACGTCGTCACCCAGGTCGAGACGCTCGACCCGTTCGCCTCGCACCTGGGGGCCGACTACCGCGCCTACACCGCCGGCACGGTGATCCTCGAGACCGCCGAGCGCCTGGCCGGCGAGGAGGGCGAGCCCGCCGTGCAGCAGTACCTGCTCCTGGTGGGCGCCCTGCGCGCGCTGACGTCGGGCGAGCACGAGGCGTCCTCGATCCTCGACTCGTTCCAGCTGCGGGCGCTGTCGATCGCCGGCTACGCACCCAGCTTCGACGGCTGCGCCCGCTGCGGCCTCGAGGGACCGCACCGCAGCTTCAACCCCAGCGCCGGCGGCATGCTCTGCCAGGACTGCCGGCTCCCGGGGTCGGCCACCCCGTCGGTCGAGGCCGTCGGCCTGCTCGGCGGGCTCCTCGCCGGCGAGTGGCCCGTCGTCGACGCCGCCTCGGCCCGCGCCCGCCGCGAGGCCAGCGGGCTCATCGCCGCCTACCTGCAGTGGCACCTCGAGCGCGGCCTGCGCTCGCTGGTCCACGTCGACCGATAGGAGCACGGACGAGATGGTCCGACGCCCCACGCCGCACCCCTCGGGTGCGCGCCCGCCCGACCTGCCCCGCGACCAGGTGCCCGCGCACGTCGCCGTCGTCATGGACGGCAACGGCCGCTGGGCCAAGCAGCGCGGGCTGCCCCGCACCGCCGGGCACGAGGCGGGCGAGGCGGCGCTGTTCGACGTCGTCGAGGGCGCCATCGAGGTCGGCGTCACGCACGTGTCGGCCTACGCGTTCTCCACCGAGAACTGGAAGCGCTCGCCCGACGAGGTGCGCTTCCTGATGGGCTTCAACCGCGACGTGATCCGGCGCCGCCGCGACGAGATGCACGAGCTCGGCGTTCGCGTGCGCTGGGCCGGACGCCGTCCGCGCCTGTGGCGCAGCGTGATCAAGGAGCTCGAGGTCGCCGAGGAGCTCACCCGGCACAACACCGTCTGCACCCTGACGATGTGCGTCAACTACGGCGGGCGCGCCGAGCTCGCCGACGCCGCCGCGGCCCTCGCGCGCGACGCCGTCGCCGGCCGCGTCAACCCCGACAAGGTCGACGAGAAGGTGCTCTCCCGCTACCTCGACGAGCCCGACCTGCCCGACGTCGACCTGTTCTGGCGGTCGTCCGGGGAGCAGCGCACGTCGAACTTCATGCTGTGGCAGTCCGCGTACGCCGAGATGGTGTTCGCCGACGTCGCCTGGCCCGACGTCGACCGCCGCCACCTGTGGGCGGCCGTCGAGGAGTACGCCCGCCGCAACCGGCGGTTCGGCTCGGCCTAGCTCAGCCCTGCGGCACGACCTGCTGCAGGTTCCACGTGTTGCCGTCGGGGTCGGCGAAGGTGACGAACAACCCCCACGGCTGCTCGTCGACGTCGCTCGCGTCGACCCCGGCGGCGCGCAGCTGGTCGCGCGCCGCCGCGGCGTCGTCCACGACGACCTGGAGCAGCTTCTGGCTGCCCGGCTCCATCTCGGTGATGCCCTCGCCGAGCACGACCGAGCACGCCGAGCCCGGCGGCGTCAGCTGCACGAACCGCAGGCCCTCGGCGACGCGGTGGTCGTGGTCGGCGACGAAACCGACCTGGTCGACGTAGAACGCCTTGGCGCGGTCGACGTCGGTGACGGGGATGGGGACGAGCTCGATCTTCCAGTCCATGCCCCACGGTGACGCAGCCCGGGCCGCGCTGTCATCACCCGCGCGGACGAGGGATGCCGAGGTGGTCGCACAGGTTGGACGCGAACCGCGAGCCCATCGGGCCCAGCACGCCGTCCATCACACGGGTGACGGCGGGCTTGGCGAGACGACTGAGCGGCAGGTCGACCTCGATCTCCAGGCGCGTGGCCAGGCTGGTGCCGCCGTCGACCTCCTCGAGGCGGTACCAGCCGTCGACGCCGGAGCGCTCCCGCGTGCCCGACGGCGGCGCGTGCACGAAGTCGATGCGGCGCGGCTCGTCGAAGCTCATCTTCTCGGTGAAGGCCGGGACGAAGGTGACGCCGAGCGCCGGGATGGGCGACATCTGCCAGCGCCAGACGTCGCCGTCGGCGTCGATGCGCTTGAGGAACGGGGTGAGGCGGGTGAGCAGCTCGGGGTCGGTCAGCACCGCCCAGACGTCCTCGCGGGACGCGGCGACCACGGCGGCGGACTCCTGGGACGTCGTGAAGCGGGCCATGCGGGACATCCTCTCGGCCACCGGGCCCGGGCGCCCGTCGGGGCATCGGTAGTGTCGGTGCGTGCGTATCGCCAGGTTCACCACGGACGAGGACCCCCGTTTCGGACTCGTGGGGGAGGACGACGGCCGACCGATGATCGCGGTGGTGGCCGGCGACCCTCTCTACGCGGGCATCTCGCTGACCGGGGAGAAGGTGCCGCTCGACGACGTGCGGCTGCTCGCGCCGGTCATCCCGCGCAGCAAGGTGCTGGGCATCGGCAAGAACTACGCCGCCCACGCCGCCGAGATGGGCGGCGAGGCCCCCACGACGCCGCTGGTCTTCGTCAAGCCCAACACGAGCGTCGTCGGCCCCGGTGACCCGATCGTCCTGCCGGCCGGCAGCACCGAGGTGCACCACGAGGGCGAGCTCGCCGTCGTCATCGGCCGCATCTGCAAGGACGTCTCGCCCGACGACGCCGCCAAGGTGATCTTCGGCTACACGATCGCCAACGACGTCACCGAGCGCGCCTTCCAGCGCGACGACGGCCAGTGGTGGCGCGCGAAGGGCTCGGACACCTTCTGCCCGCTCGGCCCCTGGATCGAGACCAACCTCGACCCCTCCGACGTCTCCATCCGCACGCTCGTCGGCGACGACGTGCGTCAGGACGGCCGCACGTCCGACATGATCCACAAGATCCCCGATCTCGTCGCCCACGTCTCGGCAGCCATGACGCTGCTCCCGGGCGACGTCATCCTCACCGGCACCCCCGAGGGTGTCGGCCCGCTCACGCCCGGTGACGAGGTCAGCGTCACGATCGAGGGCATCGGCACGCTGACCAACAGGGTGGTCCCCAGTGAGTGATCGACCGGTCCGGGTGCGCTTCTGCCCCTCACCGACAGGAAACCCGCACGTGGGGCTCGCCCGCACGGCGCTGTTCAACTGGGCGCACGCCCGGCACACCGGCGGCACGTTCGTGTTCCGCGTCGAGGACACCGACGCCGCGCGCGACAGCGAGGAGTCCTACGAGGGGCTGCTCGACGCGCTGCGCTGGCTCGGGCTCGACTGGGACGAGGGCCCCGAGGTCGGCGGCGACCACGGGCCGTACCGCCAGTCGCTGCGGATGGACGTCTACGCCGACGTCGCGCAGCGGCTGCTCGACGCCGG
Source organism: Solicola agrisoli (assembly GCF_049059935.1). Lineage (NCBI taxonomy): Bacteria > Bacillati > Actinomycetota > Actinomycetes > Propionibacteriales > Nocardioidaceae > Solicola > Solicola agrisoli. The sequence continues at coordinate 4,371 of NZ_JBMGQR010000038.1, forward strand.
ACGCGCGTACCTCGCGTACGACACCCCCGAGGAGCTCGAGGAGCGGCGCACCGCGGCGCGCGCCGCCGGCGGTGCCAGCGGCTACGACGGCCTGCACCGCACCCTCACCGACGAGCAGCGTGCCGCCTACGAAGCCGAGGGCCGCGAGCCCGTCGTCCGGTTCCGCATGCCCGACGAGACGATCACGTTCCACGACCTCGTCCGCGGCGAGGTGACGTTCGAGGCCGACCAGGTGTCGGACTTCGTCATCCGCCGCGCCAACGGCCAGCCGCTCTACACGCTGACCAACCCCGTCGACGACGCCACCATGGGCATCACCCACGTGCTGCGCGGCGAGGACCTCCTCAGCTCGACACCGCGCCAGATCGCGCTGCACCGCGCGCTGGTCGACCTCGGCATCGGCGAGGGCGTCGTCCCGCAGTTCGGGCACCTGCCGCTCGTCACCGGGTCGGGCAACCGCAAGCTGTCCAAGCGCGACGCGGGCGGCAGCCTGGCGTACTACCGCGACGCCGGCTTCCTGCCCGAGGGCCTGCTCAACTACCTCGCGCTGCTCGGCTGGTCCTTCGGCGGCGACCAGGAGCTGTTCACGCTCGACGAGATGGCCGCCGCGTTCGAGATCGGGCGGGTCAACCCCAACCCGGCGCAGTTCGACCTGAAGAAGTGCGAGGCGATCAACGGTCTGAAGATCCGCGGCCTGGCCGTCGACGACCTCGCCACGCGCCTGGTGCCCTACCTCGCGTCCGCGGGGCTCGTCAGCGACCCGCCCACGGCCGACCAGCAGGCGTTGCTGACGGCCGCGACCCCGTTGGTGCACGAGCGCATCGCGGTGCTGAAGGAGGCCGTCGACCTGCTCGGGTTTCTGTTCGTCGACGACGCCGCGTTCTCGATCGATCCCGACGACCGCGCCAAGGTGCTCGACGAGGGTGGTCTGGACGTCGTGCGCGCCGCCCGCGCCGCGCTCGAGAACGTCGAGAGCTGGGACACCGCGTCGATCGAGCAGGCGCTGCGCGACTCGCTCGTCGACGGTCTGGGGCTCAAGCCCCGGAACGCGTTCGGGCCGGTGCGCGTGGCCGTCAGCGGTCGCCGCATCTCGCCCCCGCTGTTCGAGTCCCTTGATCTCCTCGGCCGCGACCGCGCCCTCGCCCGCCTCGACGCCGCCCTCGCCTGACGCCGGGGAGGGGCCCCGATTTGGGGGCCTCGGAGGGGCTCGGGTAGAGTCAGCGATCGGCTCAGGGACACCTGAGCCGCACGTCCGGACCCGTTCCGGACGATGGGGTATGGGGTAATTGGCAGCCCGACTGGTTCTGGTCCAGTTAGTCTAGGTTCGAGTCCTAGTACCCCAGCGGACGAGCTCCGCTGGTTGTTGAGCGGGTCGATTTGGTCGGCCCGAGAGCAGTCGGATAGAGTTCACAGGTCGTCAGCGACGACCGTCCTCCTGGCCCCGTTGTGTAGCGGCCTAGCACGTCGCCCTCTCAAGGCGGTAGCGCGGGTTCGAATCCCGTCGGGGCTACCAGGATCGAGAACCCCGGACCTCCTGGTCCGGGGTTCTCGGCGTTCCAGGGCCCGGTACGTGCACGTCCGATTCCCGCCAGTGCTCCGGCCCGGGGCGCGAGAGGATGGGTCCGTGCCCACCCCCGCGAGAGACCCAGGCCTGGTCGACGACCACGAGCGCTGCTACCGCGCCGTCCGCTCGCGCGACACCCGTTTCGACGGCGTCTTCTACACCGCGGTGCGCACCACGGGCATCTACTGCCGCCCGTCCTGCCCGGCGGTGACGCCCAAGGCCGGCAACGTCGAGTTCTACCGGACGGCCGCCGCGGCGCACGGGTCCGGCTTCCGTGCCTGCCGTCGCTGTCGCCCGGACACCACCCCCGGGTCGCCGGAGTGGGACGTGCGCGCCGACGTGGTGGGCCGCGCGATGCGGATGATCCGCGACGGCGTGGTCGAGCACGAGGGCGTGCCCGGGCTCGCTCGGCGGCTCGGCTACACCGAGAGGCACGTCGGACGGGTGCTGCGCGACGAGCTCGGCGCCGGTCCGCTGGCCCTCGCGCGCAGCGAGCGGGCCCGCACCGCCCGCCTGCTGCTGGAGTCCACCGCGATGCCCGCCGCCGACGTCGCGTTCGCGGCGGGCTTCACGTCGGTGCGCCAGTTCAACTCGACGATGCAGGAGGTCTACGCGATGTCGCCCACCGAGATCCGCACGCGCGGCACCGGCCCCGAGCCGGGCCCGTCCGGCGTCCTGCGCCTGCGGCTGCCGGTGCGCACGCCGTTCGACGCCACCGGGCTCCTGTCGTTCCTCGACGACCACGCGATCCCGGGCCTCGAGAGCGTGGAGGGCACGGTGTTCAGCCGGGTGCTCACCCTGCGCCACGGGCTCGGCGCGGTGCGGCTCGACGTCGCGGACGACGGCGTCGGGTGCGAGCTGGAGCTGCAGGACTCGCGCGACACGGTGCTGGCCGTGCAGCGCTGCCGCGCCCTGCTCGACCTCGACGCCGACCCGGTCGCCGTCGACGAGGTGCTGTCGGGCGACCCGTCGCTCGCGCCGCTCGTCGCCGAGGTGCCCGGCGTCCGTCTGCCCGGCGCCGTCGACGGCTTCGAGACGGCCGCGCGGACGGTGCTGGGCCAGCAGGTGTCGGTCTCGGGCGCCCGCACCGTCGGTGGACGCATCGTGCAGGCGCTGGGCCGCCCGCACGAGGTCTTCGGCCTCACCCACGCCTTCCCCACGCCAGACCGGCTGGCGGCGGTCGAGGCCGAGGACCTCCCCATCCCGCGCCAGCGGGGACGCGCGCTGATCGCGCTCGCCCGTGCGGTCGACGAGGGGACGCTCGACCTCGACCCGGGGTCCGACCCGGTCGAGGTGCGCGCCGGTCTCGTCGCGCTGCCCGGCATCGGCCCCTGGACGGCCGACTACGTCGCGATGCGGGCCCTGGGCGACCCCGACGTCCTGCTCGGCGGCGACCTCGTCCTCGACCGCGTGATGGCCCGCCTCGGCATCGAGAGGTCGCGAGCCGAGCAGTGGCGACCGTGGCGGTCCTACGCCGTCGTGCAGCTGTGGCGCGAGGCCCGGCGCATCCAGGCGACGGGGGAGAAGCTGTGAGCCGCGCACCGCACACCGGTCCCACCCGCTGGCTCGACAGCCCGATCGGCGGCCTGCTGCTGCGCGGCGACGGCACGCACCTCGTCGCGATCGACTTCGACGCCGAGCCGTCCGACGCCGCCACGTCCGACGACGCCGTGCTCGTCGAGGCCGATCGTCAGCTGACGGCCTACTTCGCCGGCGACCTCACGGAGTTCGACCTCCCGCTCGGGGCGGGCGGCACACCGTTCCAGCGTCGGGTGTGGGACCTGCTCGTCACGATCCCGTTCGGCGCCACCACCAGCTACGGCGCGATCGCCGCGCAGCTGGGGCTCCCGCCGGGGGCGTCGCGTGCCGTCGGCTCGGCCAACGGCTCCAACCCGATCCCGGTGGTCGTGCCCTGCCACCGCGTCATCGGCTCCAGCGGCAAGCTGACGGGCTACGCCGGCGGGCTCGCGCGCAAGCAGACCCTCCTCGACCTGGAGAGCCCCGCGCTGTTCTGACCTACTCGGCCTGGCGGCGTAGACCCTGCGAGAGCCGCTCGGCGGCGGCGACGACGGCCGGCGCGTGCATGCGTCCGGGCTGGCGGCTGAGGCGCTCCAGCGGGCCCGACACCGACACCGCGGCGACGACCTTGCCGGAGGGGGAGCGCACGCACGCCGACACCGAGCCGATGCCGGGCTCGCGCTCGCCGACGGACTGCGCCCAGCCACGACGGCGCACGCCGGCCAGCGCGGCGGCGGAGAACGCGGCCTGCTGCAGCCCGCGGTTCATCCGCTCGGGGTCCTCCCAGGCGAGCAGCACCTGGGCGGCCGAGCCGGCGTTCATCGTCAGCTGGCTGCCGACCGGCACCGTGTCGCGCAGACCGGTGGGACGCTCGGCCGCAGCGACGCACACGCGCACGTCGCCCTGGCGGCGGAACAGCTGGGCGGACTCGCCGGTGATGTCGCGCAGGCGGGCGAGGACGGGGCCGGCGGCGGCGAGCAGCCGGTCCTCGCCGGCGGCCGCGGCCAGCTCGCCGAGGCGCGGTCCGAGGACGAAGCGCCCCTGCATGTCGCGGGCCACCAGGCGGTGGTGCTCCAGCGCGACGGCCAGCCGGTGGGCCGTCGGACGGGCGAGGCCGGTGCCGGCGACGAGCCCGGCGAGCGTGGCAGGCCCGGACTCGAGGGCGGTGAGGACCAGGGCGGCTTTGTCGAGGACGCCGACTCCGCTAGAGTTGTCCATGCCTTGATATTGCCGTCTCGCATCGTGAAACGCAAGGCCTGGACGGGTGCCACCCGCCACAGCGAGGCGCAGCATGCGAGACGGGCTCCGCGCAACGCGGCGCGGGCCGACGACCTGGGAGTGGGACATGGGTAGGACACTGGCGGAGAAGGTGTGGGACGAGCACGTCGTCCGGACGGCCGACGGCGAGCCGGACCTGCTCTACATCGACCTCCACCTCGTGCACGAGGTCACCAGCCCGCAGGCCTTCGACGGTCTCCGGCTCGCGGGGCGCCAGGTGCGTCGACCCGAGCTGACGCTGGCCACCGAGGACCACAACATCCCCACCACCGACCTCGACAAGCCGATCGCCGACCTGGTGTCGCGCACGCAGGTCGAGACGCTCCGTCGCAACTGCGAGGAGTTCGGCGTCAACCTGTACCCGATGGGCGACCTCGACCAGGGCATCGTCCACATCATCGGCCCCCAGCTGGGCCTGACCCAGCCGGGCATGACGGTCGTCTGCGGCGACTCGCACACCTCGACGCACGGCGCGTTCGGCGCGATCGCGTTCGGCATCGGCACCAGCGAGGTCGAGCACGTCCTCGCCACGCAGACGCTGCAGCAGAAGCGTCCGAGGACCATGGCCGTCAACGTCGTCGGCGACCTGCCCGAGGGCAGCACGGCCAAGGACCTGATCCTCGCGCTCATCACGCAGGAGACCACCGGTGGCGGCCAGGGCTACGTCGTGGAGTACCGCGGCGACGCCATCCGCGCGCTGTCGATGGAGGCGCGCATGACGATCTGCAACATGTCGATCGAGTGGGGTGCCAAGGCCGGCCTGATCGCACCCGACCAGACCACCTACGACTACCTCGAGGGACGCGCGCACGCGCCGAAGGGCGCCGACTGGGACGCCGCCGTCGAGCACTGGCGGTCGCTCGTCACCGACGACGACGCCGAGTTCGACCGCGAGATCACCCTGGACGCCTCGGCCGTCACGCCGTTCGTCACCTGGGGCACCAACCCCGGCCAGGGTGCGCCGCTGTCGGCCACGGTGCCCGACCCCGCCTCGTTCGACGACGCCGACGAGCGCGTCGCCGCCGAGCGGGCCCTGGAGTACATGGACCTGACGGCCGGAACCCCGCTGCGCGACATCGCCGTCGACACCGTCTTCGTCGGCTCGTGCACCAACGGCCGTATCGAGGACCTGCGCGTCGCGGCCTCGATCATCGAGGGCCACCACGTCGCCGACTCCACGCGCATGCTGGTCGTGCCCGGCTCGGTGCGGGTGCGCCTGCAGGCCGAGGAGGAGGGCCTGGACGTGATCTTCAAGGAGGCGGGCGCCGAGTGGCGCGGCGCCGGGTGCTCGATGTGCCTCGGCATGAACCCCGACCAGCTGACGCCGGGCGAGCGCAGCGCGTCGACGTCCAACCGCAACTTCGAGGGACGTCAGGGCAAGGGCGGTCGCACGCACCTCGTCTCGCCCCAGGTGGCCGTCGCGACCGGTGTCCTCGGCCACCTCGCCTCGCCCGCCGACCTGCCCGCCCCCGCGAACGCCTGAGGAGCCGACCATGGACAGCTTCACCCGCCACACCGGCGTCGGCATGCCGCTGCGCCGCAGCAACGTCGACACCGACCAGATCATCCCCGCGGTCTACCTCAAGCGCGTCACGCGCACGGGGTTCGAGGACGGCCTGTTCGCCGCCTGGCGCAGCGACCCGTCGTTCGTGCTGAACCAGCCGCAGTACGCCGACGCGTCGGTCCTCGTCGCCGGGCCCGACTTCGGCACCGGCTCGTCGCGTGAGCACGCCGTGTGGGCCCTGCAGAACTACGGCTTCAAGGTCGTCATCGCTCCGCGCTTCGGCGACATCTTCCGTGGCAACTCCGGCAAGGCGGGGATGCTCGCGGCGCAGGTCGACCACAAGACCGTCACCGCGCTGTGGGACCTGATGGACGCGCAGCCCGGCATCGAGATCGACGTCGACCTCGTCGAGCGCACGGTGAGCGCCGGCACCGGCGTCGACCGCGTCGAGGACTCCTTCGACATCGACGACTACACGCGCTGGCGCCTGCTCGAGGGTCTCGACGACATTGCGATCACGCTCTCGCACGGCGAGGACGTCGACGCGTTCGAGCGGACGCGTCCGGCGTACAAGCCGGTCACCACCGTCTGATCTCAGCACCTCGACGCCCAGGACCCCCGTGAACCGGGGGTCCTGGGCGTCGGTCGTTCCTGGACGGCGCACGGACCGCTGACGGCCCCTTCCCCAGACGTCAAGGACGGCGGGCCGAACACGCCGCAAATGATTGCTAAGCGGGGTCGCGGTCCCTACGGTCGAGGAACGTCGGGCGAGCGCTCGGCCCATTCGCGAAAGGGACCGCAGTGAACAAGACGCAGTTCATCGAGGCGCTCTCGGCGCACTTCGAGGGCAACAAGAAGGCCGCGGGCGAAGCGCTCGACGCCGTCATCGACACCATCACGCGCGAGGTCAGCAAGGGCGAGAAGGTCGCGCTCACGGGCTTCGCCTCGTTCGAGAAGATCGTGCGCGACGCACGCAGCGGCCGGAACCCCGCGACCGGCGAGAAGATCCGGATCAAGAAGAAGTCGGTCCCCAAGGTCACCGTCGGGGCCGACTTCAAGAACGTCGTGTCCGGGGCCAAGAAGCTGCCGCGCAAGACGGTCGCCACGGCCACCGCCGCCGCCAAGAAGGCCGCCGCCCCGGCCACCAAGGCCGCGACGCCCGCGAGGAAGACGACCACGGCGAAGAAGGCCACGCCCGCGAAGAAGACCACCACGACGGCGGCCAAGAAGACGACGGCCGCCAAGAAGACCACGCCGGCCAAGAAGACCACGCCGGCCAAGACCACGGCGGCGAAGAAGTCCGCACCGGCCAAGAAGACGGCGGCCAAGACCACGGCGGCGAAGAAGTCCGCACCGGCCAAGAAGACGACCGCCAAGAAGACGACCACGAAGAAGGCCACCGCCAAGAAGGCCTGACTCCTCACCTCGACGGCCCTGCACCCACCCGGGTGCGGGGCCGTCGACGTCAGTGGATGCTCACGCCGATGACGCCCGGGGGGTCGGAGCCGTCGACGTCGAGGTGCACGCGCTGCCCGACGCGCAGGTGGCGGACGTCGTCGCGCAACGTGCGTCCGTCGAACGACAGCCGCACCCCGTCGTCCAGGAGCACGGTGCCGCCGCGCGTCTCGTCGTCGTAGCTCGCCACCGTCGCCTGCACGGGGCCCACGCTAGGGGATGAGTCGGAGCACGGCCGCGGTGCGACGCCCGACGTCCGCGGGACGCAGGGCCGCGACGTGCGCGGCCTCGTCGACGTCGCGGCGCAGTCCCGGCCACGCCCCGTCGAGGGCCACGGCCCCCAGGGCCACGTGACGCGCGGCGGACCCGGGACCGTAGGCGGGACGCAGCAGCGCGCCGCCCCGGGCCGTCAGCATCGTGGTGCCCGTGCCGTCCGCGTCGGCCACCACCGCTCGGACGTGGTGGGCCGCGGCGTCGAGCGCCTCGGTCAGCTCGTCGACGACCAGCGCGGGGAGGTCGGCGGCGACCGACGCGACGGGGCCGTGCGCGACGTGGGCACCGGCGAGCACGGCGGCGTCGAGGTCGTCGCCGCCGGTCGGGTCGCCGACGACGTCGACACCGCGCGGGAGCGCGCGGACGAGGACGTCGTCGTCCGTCACGACGACGACGCGCGACACCCGCTCGCACGCGACGACGGTGTCGACGGTGTCGAGCGCGAACGCGTGGGCCAGGCGGCTGCGGAACACCCCGAGCGCGGGGGCGAGGCGGGACTTCGCGAGGTCGGCCTGCTTGACCGGGACGACGACCGTCCAGCCGGTCTCGACCTCGTCCGCGCCCACGTGCCGATGATGCCCGCAACGGCCCCGGACGCGCGCGGCGGGCATCACGCCGGGTGTGACCCATGCCCTAGTGTGTGCCTGCCGACGACACAGGAGGAGACAGTGCAGCCACGCCCGATGAGCCTCGCCCTGAAGGGATTCGTCACGGCCCTGCGCCCCTCGGTCAAGACGCTCACCAAGCAGGACTGGCAGGGCGCCGAGCACCTCCCCGACGGCGGGTTCGTGCTCGCGGCCAACCACGTCTCGCACCTCGATCCGCTGACGCTCGCGCACTTCTGCGTCGACAACCACCTGCCGCCGCGCTACCTGGCCAAGGCCTCGATCCTCGACTTCCCGGTGCTGGGCCGGCTGATCCGCACCACCCAGCAGATCCCCGTCTACCGCGGCACCGCCACCGCGGCCGAGGCGTTCTCCGCGGCGGTCGAGGCCGTCGAGGAGGGTGGCGCGGTGATCATCTACCCCGAGGGCACGATCACCCGCGACCCCGACCTGTGGCCGATGGCCGGCAAGACCGGCGCGGCCCGCGTCGCGCTCACCACCGGTTGCCCGGTGGTCCCCGTGGCCCAGTGGGGCGCGCAGGAGGTCCTGGCGCCGTACACTGCCGTCCCGCACGTGCTGCCGCGCAAGACCATGCACGTCAACGTGGGCCCGCCCGTCGACCTCGACGACCTCCGCGGCAGGCCGATCGACGCCGCCGTCCTCGCCGAGGCGACCACCCGGATCATGGACACCATCGCCGGCCTGCTCGGCGAGATCCGCGGCGAGACCCCGCCGCCCACGCGCATGACCGTGCGCGAGATCAAGCAGCGCGCCGCCGAGCGCGCGAAGGGAGATGACGCGTGACGCGAACCGCCGTCCTGGGTGCCGGCTCGTGGGGCACCGCGTTCGCGCTCGTGCTCGCCGACGCCGGCAACGACGTCCACCTGTGGGGCCGCCGGCAGGAGGTGTGCGACGCGATCAACGAGCGTCGCGAGAACACCGACTACCTGCCGGGCATCGAGATCCCCGCCGCGGTCGAGGCCAGCCACGACCCGGTGCACGTGCTCGACGGCGCCGAGGTCGTCGTGCTCGCGGTGCCGTCGCAGCAGCTGCGCGCCAACCTCGAGCAGTGGGCCGAGCACATCCCGTCGGACGCGGTGGTCGTCAGCCTGATGAAGGGCGTCGAGCTCGGCACCCACAAGCGCATGAGCGAGGTCATCGCCGAGCTCACCGGTGCCGGGCCCGAGCGCATCGCGGTGGTCACCGGCCCCAACCTCGCCAAGGAGATCGCCCTGCGCGAGCCCGCGGCGAGCGTCGTGGCCTGCGCCGACGAGGACGTCGCCCGCCGTCTGCAGAAGGTGTGCCACACGTCGTCGTTCCGCCCGTACACCAACACCGACGTGGTGGGCTGCGAGCTGGGCGGCACCACCAAGAACATCATCGGCCTGGCCGTCGGCGTCGCCAGCGGCATGGGCTTCGGCGACAACGCCAAGGCCACCGTGATCACCCGCGGCCTGGCCGAGACGGCCCGTCTCGGCAACGCGATGGGTGCCGACCCGATGACGCTCGCCGGGCTCGCCGGCCTCGGCGACCTCGTCGCCACCTGCTCGTCCCCGCTCTCGCGCAACCGCACGTTCGGCGAGAAGCTCGGCCAGGGCATGACCGTCGAGGAGGTCACCGCGTCCACGCGGCAGGTGGCCGAGGGCGTCAAGTCGTGCGAGTCCGTCGCCGAGCTGGCCGCCGCCCACGGAGTCGACATGCCCATCGTCGACGCCGTCGCCGCCCTCATCCGCGGCGAGGCCACCCCCCGCGACATGGTCACCTCCCTGGTCTCCCGCGAGGCCCGCCCCGAGGTCCGCGACTGACCGTGGGGTCCGGCTGGGGCGTGCTCGTGCTGCCGGGGTCGAGCGGACGCGACGAATCGGCGCGGGCCGCGGCGCTGGAGCGGACCGGGGTCGTCGCGACGGCCCACCGCTGGTTCGGGCAGCCCGGTCAGGTGCCCGGCATCTGCGAGGTGCCGCTGGAGTCGTTCGGGCCCGCGCTGGACGCCCTCGCCGCGCAGGTGGACCACGTCGCGGTGCTCGGGACGTCGAAGGGCGCGGAGGCGGCCCTGCTCCTGGGCGTCCACGACGCACGCGTCGACGCCGTGGTCGCGATCTCACCGCCGGCGCACGTGTGGGCGAGCGTCGGACCCGGTGCGGACGGACGGGAGCTGCCGCGACGCTCGTCGTTCACCCTGGACGGCGCGCCACTGCCGCACGTCGGCTACGACGAGTCGTGGGCGCCCGGCGACGAGGACCCGCCCGCGCTTCGCGGCATGTACGAGCAGAGCCTCGCGGTGTCGGCCGCCGCCGACGCGGCCCGCATCCCGGTCGAGCGCATCACCGGACCCGTCGTCGTGACCGGTGGAGGTGACGACCAGGTGTGGCCGTCGGACGTGTGGGCGCGGCAGATCGGCGCGCGCCGTGACGCCTCCGGCCTGGCCACCAGGGTCGTCGTCGAGGCCGACGCCGGCCACCAAGTGCTGCTGCCGGGCGAGCCGCCGCGTCCGACCGGCGCCCTGCGTGCGGGCGGCACCCCGGACGCGGACGCCCGCGTCGGCGCCCGCCTCGTCGACGCGATGGTCGACCTGCTCGCACTCTGACGCCCGCCTCGTCCGCGATCCGAAGGGTTAGCGGGGTTCTGGGCCGCGAGAACCCCTGAAACCCTTCGGATCGCGGACGGGAGGGTCGTCCGGCGTCAGGCCTGGAGGCCCACCACGGTGGACGCGGCGACGAGGGCCTGGTCGACGTCGGCCCAGAGGTCGTCGACGTCCTCGATGCCCACCGACAGGCGGACGAGGTTCTCCGGGATGGTCTGGGGCTCGGAGGCCCAGCGGCGGCGACGCTCCCAGGTCGACTCCACGCCGCCGAGGCTCGTCGCGTGGACGATCATCCGGGCGCTGTGGGTGAGCAGCTCGGCGGCGGGGGCGCCGCCGGCCACCTCGATCGCGAGGATCGCACCGAAGCCGGGGTAGCGGACGCGCTCGACGGCCGGGTGCGCGCGCAACCGCTCGACGAGCACCTGGGCGTTGTGCTGCGCCCGCTCCATCCGGACGTGGAGGGTGCGGACGCCGCGGGCGGCGAGCCAGCTCTCGAGCACGCCGGGCGTCGCGCCGAGGGTCCGGCGGCGCCCGTCGATGGCGGCGTGGATCTGGTCGTCGGCCGTGACGACGGCACCGATCAGCGCGTCGCTGTGGCCGGCCAGGTACTTGGTGGCCGAGTGCAGGGAGATGTCGGCACCGAGCTCGAGCGGACGCTGCAGCAGCGGGGTGGCGAAGGTGTTGTCGACGACGCTCGTGGCACCGGCCGCACGGGCCGCGGCGCAGATCGCGGCGACGTCGGCCACCTCGAGCGCCGGGTTGGTCGGCGACTCGATCCAGACGATGGCGGCGTCCTCGGCCGCGGCGGCGTAGGCGGCGGTGTCCTCGGTGTCGACGACGCGCACCTCGATCTGCCCGCGCTGCTCGCGCTCGCCGAGCTGGGTGAGCGTGCCCAGGTACGCGTGGCGCGGGACGACGACGGCCTCGCCCGGCGTCACCAGGTCGAGCACCGCCGCGACCGCGGCCAGGCCCGAGGAGAAGGTGATCGCCCGGCCGCCCTCCAGCTCGCCCAGGACCTGCTCGAACGCCTCCCAGGTGGGGTTGGCGTAGCGGCCGTACTCGCGCTCGCCGCCGGCCACGTAGGTGCTGGCGGGCGTCAGCGGGGTGTTGAGCGGCGCGTCGGGCTCGTGCGCGGGACGCCCGGCGCCGACGACGACGCTGGCGGGGGACAGAGGTCGGTCGGCCGACGGTGTGGGCATGCGCCCATCGTCCCACCGGTTCGGTAGGGTCGCGAAAATGAGCCACCCCGCCGAGCGTCCGCGGCCCGAGCGGCCCCGCGTCGCGGTCGTGTTCGGCGGCCGCTCCAGCGAGCACGCCGTGTCCTGCATGACCGCCCGCCAGGTCCTCGCCGCCATCGACCCCGAGCGCTACGAGGTCGTCCCGGTCGGCATCGCCCGCGACGGACGGTGGGTGCTGCAGCCCGCCGAGCTGCCCGACCCGGCTCCCGGCGTGCTGCCCAGCGTCGAGGCGTCCGGCTCCGAGGTGGTGCTCAGCTCGCGCCACCTCAGCGTCACCGAGCCCGGCGACGTCCCACGCACCCTCGGCGAGGTCGACGTCGTCCTGCCGCTGCTGCACGGACCGTGGGGCGAGGACGGCACCCTGCAGGGGCTGCTCGAGATGGCCGACGTCCGCTACGTCGGCGCGGGCGTGCTCACCAGCGCCGTCGCGATGGACAAGGCATTCGCCAAGGTCGTGTTCGCCGCCGCCGGGCTGGCCCAGCTGCCCTACGTCGTGGTCACCGCCCGCGCCTGGAAGGACGACCCCGCCACCGTCCGCCGGTCGGTCGACGACCTCGGCTACCCCGTCTTCGTCAAGCCGGCGCGCGCCGGGTCGAGCATGGGCGTCAGCCTGGTGCCCTCGCCGGACGACCTCGACGCCGCCCTGCAGCTGGCGCAGGAGCACGACCCCAAGGTGCTCGTCGAGGCCGCGGCCGCCGGCGCTCGCGAGATCGAGTGCGGCGTCCTGGAGCGGCTCGGCGCCGGGCCCGAGGCCAGCGTCGTCGGCGAGGTCGCCGTCGACACCGCGGCCGACCACGCCTTCTACGACTTCGACGCCAAGTACGTCGACGGCACCAGCGCCAACCTCATCCCCGCCGACCTCGACGACGCCCGCGCCGACGAGGTGCGCGGCGCCGCCCTGCGCGCGTTCGAGGCACTCGGCTGCGAGGGGCTGGCGCGCGTCGACTTCTTCCTGCTCCCCACCGGCGAGCTCGTGATCAACGAGGTCAACACGATGCCCGGCTTCACGCCGTACTCGATGTTCCCGCAGCTGTGGCAGGCCAGCGGCCTGGACTACCCGGCGCTCGTCGACCGCCTGCTGTCGCTCGCGCTCGCGCGCGACACCGGCCTGCGCTAGCGGCCCGCACGCTCCAGCGCCGACGACAGGTCGGCGAGCGCGTCGGCCTCGGGCTTGTAGGCGCTCGGCACCGTCACCTCGACGTCGACGTCCTGGCCCACGGTCGTGAACACGATCGCGTCGCCGCGCTCCTCGTCGAGCCAGCCGATGCCGTCGACGTCGGCCAGCCGCGAGTCCGGGCGCAGCGCGGCGGGCTCGGGCACCCCGCAGCGCAGGACGATGGCGGGGTCGCCCCAGGCGTGGCCCGCGCTCTCCGGCTCGACCCGACGCAGCGGCTGGTCGGCGACCGCGGCGGGCAGCACCCCGTCGAGCCGCTCGCAGTACGCGGACGTGCCGGGGGAGGGGGTGACCGGGTCGAGCTCGAGTGCGGGCGTGCGTCCGCAGGCGGTGAGGAGCAGCGTCAGGCCGGCGAGGGTCAGAAGTGGACGACGGGGCACGTCAGCGTGCGGGTGATGCCGTCGATGCTCTGCACCTTGGAGACCACGATCTGGCCGAGCTCGTCGACGTTGGAGGCCTCGGCGCGCACGATCACGTCGTAGGGGCCGGTGACGTCCTCGGCGAGCGTGACGCCCTTGACCTCGGCGATGGAGGCGGCGACCTCGGCGGCCTTGCCGACCTCGGTCTGCACCAGGATGTACGCCTGCACCACCATCGGGGGTTCCTCTCGTCACTGCGTCCCGCCCCGCGTGGGGCGGCCGGGCCGGGCTCACCGTACAACATCGCGGCCCCCTCGCCCGCCGTGCGGCGGGGGACGGTGGCGGGCCCCGGGCTGGGAGGATGGGCAGATGGTGAACAGGCAGCCCGGCACGGGCGACCCGCAGGCAGGCAGCGTCGCCGAGACCGGCGAGTTCGGGCTCATCTCGAGGGTCACCGCGGCCCTCCCGGTGGGCGACGGCGTGCTGGTCGGACCCGGCGACGACGCCGCGATGGTGGCCGCTCCCGGGGGACGGGTGCTGGTGTCGACCGACCTCATGGTCGAGGACCGGCACTTCCGCCGCGACTGGTCCGAGGCCGCCGACGTCGGCCACAAGGCCGCCGCGGCGAACCTCGCGGACGTCGCCGCGATGGGCGGCGTGGCCACCGCCCTCGTCGTGGGGTTCGCCGCGCCCGGCGACCTCGACGCCGGGTGGGCGGCCGAGATGACCGCCGCGCTGGCCGAGGAGGCCGCCACGGTCGGCGCCAGCGTGGTGGGCGGCGACGTCACCGCCGCCGACAAGATCACCATCGCCGTCACGGTGCTCGGCCGCTGCGACGCTGACCCGGTGCTGCGCAGCGGCGCGCGTCCCGGCGACGTCGTCGCGCTGGCCGGCCGCATCGGGCACGCCGCGGCGGGCTACAACGTCCTGGCCCGCGGGTTCCGCTCGCCGCGCGCCGTGGTCGAGGCGCACCGTCGTCCGCGGCCCCCGTACGCGGCCGGCCCGGCGGCGGCCGCGGCCGGCGCGACGTCGATGATCGACGTGAGCGACGGCCTGCTCGCCGACCTCGGCCACGTGGCGCTCGCCAGCGGCGTCGCGATCGACGTCGACCCCGCGGCGTTCGTCGTCGACGAGCCGCTGCAGGCCGTGGGCGCCGCGCTCGGCCTCGACCCGCTCGGCTTCTGCCTCACCGGTGGGGACGACCACCCGCTCGTCGCCACCTTCCCGTCCGGCACCGCCCTGCCCGACGGCTTCACCGTGGTGGGCCGCGTCGCCGACGGCGCCGGCGTCACCGTCGCCGGCGAGGTCTGGGACGGTGACACCGGCCACCAGCACTACCGCTGAGCGGCCCACCACCCCCGCGTCGAGGTCCGAGCTCCCCAACGCATCAGTCGCTGATGCGTTGCACGGCTCGGACGTCGACGCACCGGGGACGGACGCGTGCGGGCACGCAGAAGAGCGGACCGTCCCGAGGGACGACCCGCTCTGCGGTGCGGCGAGGTGCCGGTCAGCCCTGGCGGGTGACCTTGCCGGCCTTGATGCACGAGGTGCACACGTTCATGCGCTTCGGCGTCGACCCGACGATGGCGTGCACGCGCTGGATGTTGGGGTCGAAACGACGCCGGGTGCGCTTGCGCGACCACGGCTTGTTGTTGCCGAAGCTGGGCTTCTTGGCGCAGACGTCGCAGACAGCAGCCACAGCGAAACACTCCCAGTGAAAAGATGATGCTCAAGAACAAGAACGAACGACTCAGACTATCCGATGGCGACGGGCCCAGGCCAATCGGCTCCCTCGTCGGTGCCGGTCGATAGTGTTCCGCACCATGACGGTGCCGATGACGACCGCGGCGTTCGGCCTGTGGGCGCGGGCGTGCGTGCAGGCGCTCGGCTCGGCCCGCGCCGAGATCGACGCGCTCAACGTCTTCCCCGTGCCCGACAGCGACACCGGCACCAACGTCTACCTCACCTTCGACGCCGCCGCGGCCGACGCCGCCCCCCTCGTCGCGGCGGGCGACGACCTCCAGGCGTGCGTCCGCGCGTTCGTCGACGGCGCGCTGCTGGCCGCCAAGGGCAACTCCGGCGTGATCATGGCGCAGCTGCTGCGTGCGATGTTCGGCTCGCTGCAGGGGCTCTCGCTCGACCTGTCGGCCGACGACGTCGCGCGCGCCCTGCGCACCGCGGCCGTCGCCTCGTACGAGGCCGTCGGCACGCCCGTCGAGGGCACGATCCTGTCGGTGGCGTCGGCCGCCGCCACCGGCGCCGAGGACGCCGCCCGCGACGGCGGCGACGCCGAGCGCGCGCTCGCGGCCGCCTGCGCCGCGGCGCGTGCGGCGCTCGTCCGCACCCCGCAGCAGATGCCGCGGCTGGCCGAGGCCGGGGTCGTCGACGCCGGCGGCCGCGCGCTCGTCGTCGTGCTCGACACCACCGAGCGGGTGCTCACCGGCCGGTGGGACCCCGACCGCGAGGGGTCGAGCCCGCCGCACATCCCCGTCCCGCTGCCGATGTCCGCGCTGCCCGACGGCCCCGGGTACGAGGTCACCTACCTGCTCGACGCCGACGACGACGCCGTGTCCGTCCTGCGCGAGACGCTGCACCCCCTCGGCGACTCGCTGGTCGTGGTGGGCGGCGACGGCATCTGGAACGTCCACGTGCACGTCGACGACGTGGGCGCCGCCATCGAGGCCGGCGTCGTCGCCGGCCGCCCGCACCGCATCGGCGTCACCCACCTGCACGAGCAGGTGCGCGCGCTCGCCGGCGGGGCGACGCCGACCCGCATGGTCCTGGCGGTCACCGCCGGCCCCGGCCTCACCACGCTGTTCACCGAGGCGGGAGCCACCACGCTGTCGGTCCAGGTCGGCGACGGCGTGCAGGCGCGTCAGGTGGTCGAGGCCGTCGCGGCCAGCACCGCCGACGAGGTGGTGCTGCTGCCCAACGGGTCCGACCACGTCGCCCCCTGCGAGGCGGCCGCCCACCAGCTGCGCGACGGCACCCGTCACGTCGCCGTCGTGCCCACGCGCACCCAGGTGCAGGGCCTCGCGGCGGTCGCCGTCCACGAGCCCGGACGCGACTTCTCCGACGACGTCATCGCCATGACGAGCGCCGCGGGCCACACCCAGCACGGCGCCGTCACCTTCGCCGACGCCCACGGCATCACGATGGCCGGGCCGTGCGCGCCGGGCGACGTGCTGGGCGTCGTCGACGCCGAGTTCTCGTTCGTCGGTCAGGACGTCGGCGAGGTCGCGTTCGAGGTCGTCCGCACCCTGATGTCGGGCAGCGCCGAGCTGGTCACGCTGGTGGCGGGCGAGGGCCTGCCCGACGCCGTCATCGAGCAGCTGCAGCGCCGCGTCGAGGCCACCTGGCCGTACGTCGACACCGTCACCTACGACGGCGGGCAGCGCCGGTACCCGCTCCTGCTGGCGGTCGAGTGACCAGCCGCGTGGGGCTGGGGTCGCGCCTCACCGACGTCGTGGGCGGCAAGGCCGAGAAGGTGTTGGCCAAGGCGCTCGAGATCACCTCGGTCGAGGGGCTGCTGCGCCACTACCCACGCCGCTACGTCGAGCATGGCGAGCTCACCGACCTCTCCGAGCTCGAGATCGGCGACGACGTCACGGTGATGGCGCGCGTCGAGTCGGTGCGCAAGTACCCGATGAAGCCGCGCGGACGCGGAGGGGCGCCCGGCTACAAGGACTGCCGGCACGAGGTCGTCGTCACCGACGGCTCCGGGCGGCTGGCGCTCGCGTTCTTCCGCCAGCCCTGGCTCGACCAGCGGATGCGCGTCGGTTCCATCGGCCTGTTCGCGGGCAAGGTCAGCGTCTTCAACGGCCGCCGCCAGCTCGCGCACCCCGAGCACAAGCTGTTCGGCGAGGCCACGGACTCCCAGGACGCCGAGGTGATGCTGGCGATGGAGGAGCTGCAGAAGCCGCTGCCCATCTACGCGGCCACCGCGGCCATCACCACCTGGACGATCCGCGACTGCATCGGGCTGGTGCTCGACGCTCTCGACGAGGACATCGACGACCCGCTGCCGCGCGAGGTGCGCGACCGGCACTCGCTGATGTCGCTGGTCGACGCGCTCCACGCGGTGCACCGCCCCGTCGACACCGCCGACCACGTCCGCGCGCGCGAGCGGCTCAAGGTCGACGAGGCGTTCCTGCTCCAGACGGTGCTCGCGCACCGACGCGCCGCCGCCACCGCCGTCGCGGCCACCACGCGGCCCCCGCGTCCCGACGGCGTCCGCGCCGCCTTCCTCGAGCGGCTGCCGTTCACGCTCACCGCCGGGCAGCAGGAGGTGCTGGCCGAGCTCGACGCCGACCTCGTGCGCCCGCACCCCATGCAGCGGCTGCTGCAGGGTGAGGTCGGCTCCGGCAAGACGATCGTCGCGCTGCTGGCGATGCTCCAGGTGGTCGACGCCGGCGGCCAGGCCGCGCTGCTCGCGCCCACCGAGGTGCTCGCCCAGCAGCACCACCGCTCGATGACCAGGATGCTCGGCGACCTCGCCGCGGGCGGCATGCTCGGCGGCGCGTCCGAGGCCACCCGGGTGCGCCTGCTCACCGGCTCGATGGGCACCCGGTCGCGCAGGGAGGCCATGCTCGACGCCGCGTCGGGCGAGGCGGGCATCGTCGTCGGCACCCACGCGCTGCTCGAGGACAAGGTGCAGTTCGCCGACCTCGGCCTGGTCGTGATCGACGAGCAGCACCGCTTCGGCGTCGAGCAGCGCGCCGCGCTCTCGGCCAAGGCCGCCACCGCACCGCACGTGCTGGTCATGACGGCCACCCCGATCCCGCGCACCGTCGCGATGACGGCGTTCGGCGACCTCGAGACGTCGGTGCTCAGCGAGCTGCCCGCCGGGCGTCAGCCCATCCAGAGCAGCGTCGTCCCCGCCGCCGAGCGCCCGGCCTGGTTGGCCCGGGCGTGGGAGCGGGTGCGCGAGGAGGTCGAGAAGGGCCGGCAGGCCTACGTCGTGTGCCCCCGCATCGGCGACGAGCCAGACCCCCAGCCGCCCGAGGACGGCGAGCGACCGATGCGCAGCGTCGTCGAGACCTACGACGAGCTCGTCGCCGGGCCGCTGGAGGGGCTGCGCGTGGCCGTCCTGCACGGACGCATGACCCCCGACGACAAGGACGCCACCATGACGGCCTTCGCCGCCCGCGAGATCGACGTGCTCGTCGCCACCACCGTCGTCGAGGTGGGCGTCGACGTCCCCAACGCCACCGCGATGGTCGTCATGGACGCCGACCGCTTCGGCGTCTCGCAGCTGCACCAGCTGCGCGGCCGGGTGGGCCGGGGGAGCGAGCCGGGCCTGTGCCTGCTCGTCACCGACACCGACGCGGCCTCGCCCGCCCGCGTCCGGCTCGACGCCGTCGCCTCCACCACCGACGGGTTCGCCCTCGCCCGGCTCGACGTCGAGCTGCGGCGCGAGGGCGACGTCCTCGGCGCCCAGCAGTCCGGCGTCCGCTCCAGCCTCAAGCTGCTGTCGGTCATCCACGACGAGGACGTGATCGCCGAGGCCCGCGACGACGCCCGCGCCGTCGTCGCGTCCGACCCCACCCTGGCCGACCACCCCGCGCTGCTCCTGGCGGTCCTCGACCTCGAGGCCACCACCCGCGCGGAGTACCTGGAGAAGTCGTGACCCGCATCATCGCCGGCACCGCGCGGGGACGACGCCTGCGCACGCCCCCGGGCAGCCGCACGCGTCCCACCACCGACCGGGTGCGCGAGTCGCTGTTCGCCAGCCTGGTCTCGGAGATGGGCGGCCTGGACGGCCTGCGCGTCCTCGACCTCTACGCCGGCTCGGGAGCCGTCGGGCTCGAGGCGCTCTCGCGGGGCGCGCTCGAGGCCGTCATGGTCGAGGTCGACGCGCGCACCTGCGACGTCGTCCGCGAGAACGTGCGGCTGCTCGGCCTGCCGGGCTCGCGGGTGGTCCGGTCCAAGGTGCGCACCCACCTCGAGGGCCGGCCCGAGCACCCGTTCGACGTGGTCTTCCTCGACCCGCCCTACGACGTGTCCGCCGACGACGTCGCCGACGACCTCGCCGCCCTCGCCCTGCCGGGCTGGCTCGACCCCGACGCGGTGGTGGTCGTGGAGCGCTCGGCCCGCGGCGGCCACACCTGGCCCGCGGGCCTGGAGGCCCTGCGCGACCGCACCTACGGGGAGACGACGCTTTGGTACGGTCAGCCGCATGCGTAGAGCGGTCTGCCCCGGGTCGTTCGACCCCGTGACCAACGGCCACGTCGACATCATCGAGCGGGCCGCGAAGCTCTTCGACGAGGTCGTGGTCGCGGTCGGCGCCAACGCGTCCAAGAAGGGCATGTTCACCGCCGACGAGCGGATGGACCTGATCCGCACCGCGGTCGCCCACCTGCCCAACGTCGTCGTCGACTCCTTCGGCGGGCTGCTCGTCGACTTCTGCGAGGAGCACGACTCGCAGGTCGTGGTGAAGGGCCTGCGCGCGGTCTCCGACTTCGACTACGAGCTGCAGATGGCCCAGATGAACGGCTCGCTCACCACCGTCGACACGGTCTTCGTGCCCACCAGCCCCGAGTGGTCCTACCTGGCCTCGAGCCTGGTCAAGGAGGTCGCGCGGGGCGGACGCGACGTCAGCGCACTCGTCCCGGCGCACGTCGTCGTCGCGCTGAAGGAGCGACTGGCCCAGGATTAGGCGCCCGGTCCCAGGTTGGATAGACTCTCCGTTGGCCTGCTTGCGGGCCATGACCTGTTTGTGCCTGCTCGACGGTGGTGCCCCGCGCACCCACGTCGGACACGACGTTGGATGTGACCAGTGCCTACGCTCGACCCCAGGGCGCCCCTCGTGCTCGACACGCGGGAGCTCGGACGGCGACCCGGCACGCAGAAGACGGTCACCACCACCGAGGAGGCACCGGCAGATCTGGGCATCGACGTCATCGGCGTGCCCGAGAGCAGCGGCATCGACCTGGAGCTCCGGCTCGAGTCGGTGATGGAGGGGGTCCTGGTGACCGGCTCCGCCGCGGTACAGCTCGAGGGTCAGTGCGTGCGGTGCCTGGAGGACCTCCACGAAGACCTCGAGGTGGACCTCCAGGAGCTGTACGTCTACGACGACGCAGATGTCCCGGCGGACGAGGACGACGAAGGTGTCCGCCGGCTCGAGGGAGACCTGCTCGACCTCGAGCCCGTCCTGCGGGACGCGGTGGTGCTCACGCTGCCGCAGAACCCGCTGTGTCGCCCGGACTGCCCCGGGCTGTGCGCCGAGTGCGGCGCGCGGCTCGCGGACGACCCGGATCACACTCACGGCGAGGCGCTCGACCCCAGGTGGGCGGCGCTGGACCGGTTGAAGCAGGATCAGACAGACGACGGGCAGCTCGCCCGGACCGTGAAGACACCGGGCGACCAGCCCGGTGACGACCAGGAGGACTGAGACGTGGCCGTTCCGAAGCGGAAGATGTCGCGCAGCAACACGCGCCACCGCCGTTCGCAGTGGAAGACCACGGCGGTCAGCCTGGTCGACTGCACCAACCCCGCGTGCAACGCCAAGCACCTGCCGCACCGCGCGTGCGCCGAGTGCGGGCAGTACGGCGCCCGGAACGACCGCCGCCAGGTGCTCTGACGCGTCCGGTGGGCGCCGACACCGGGCCCGCCGACGCTTCGTCGACGGGTGCTGAGGCCGCGGACGAGCTCGCGGAGGCCCTGGGGGTCCCCGATCTCGACCGCGGCCTGCTCAGCCATGCGCTGACGCACCGGTCGTTCGCGTACGAGAACGGCAACCTCCCCAACAACGAGCGCCTGGAGTTCCTGGGCGACGCGGTGCTGGGGCTCGTCGTCACCGACACGCTGTTCAACGGTCACCCCGACCTGCCCGAGGGCCGTCTGGCCAAGCTGCGCGCCGCGGTCGTCAACGCGCGCGCCCTCGCCGACGTCGCCCGCACCCTCGGCATCGGGCCGCACCTGCGGCTCGGCCGGGGCGAGGAGGCCACGGGGGGACGCGACAAGTCCTCGATCCTGTCCGACACGGTCGAGGCGCTGCTGGGCGCGGTGTACCTGCAGTTCGGCTTCGACGGCGCCTCGCGCGTCGTCCACCAGATGTTCGACCCCGTGATCGCCAACGCGGCGGGGCTCGGCGCTGGCCTGGACTGGAAGACCAGCCTCCAGGAGCTGTCGGCCGACCACTCGCTCGGCGTGCCGGAGTACCGGCTGTCCGAGAGCGGGCCCGACCACCAGAAGACCTTCGTCGCCAAGGTGCGCGTCGGCGGCCAGACCTATGGCGACGGCGTCGGCCGCTCCAAGAAGGAGGCCGAGCAGCAGGTCGCCGAGACGGCCTGGCGCGCGATCTCCTCGGCGATCAACGACGTCACCCCCGAGACGATCGGTGCCGACGCCGCCGGCATCGAGCCCCCGCCCCTCGAGCCCGCCTAGCCGGTGCCCGAGCTCCCCGAGGTCGAGGTCGTCCGCCGCGGCCTCGCCGACCACGTCGTCGGCCGCACCATCACCGCGGTGAGCGTGCTGCACCCGCGCCCCGTCCGGCGCCACCTGCCCGGCCCGCTCGACTTCGCCGACCGGCTCACCGGCCGTCGCGTCGCCTCGGTCGACCGACGCGGCAAGTACCTGTGGCTGGCGCTCGACGACGGCGCCGCGATCCTGGTCCACCTCGGCATGAGCGGCCAGATGCTCGTGCAGACGCCCGGGGCCGAGGCCGAGCGGCACCTGCGGGTCGTGATGGAGCTCGACGACGGGCAGCAGCTGCGCTTCGTCGACCAGCGGATGTTCGGCGGGCTGACGATCAGCGAGGACGGCGCCACGCTGCCGCCCGAGATCGCGCACATCGCCCGCGACGCCCTCGACCCGCGGTTCGACGACGTCGTGTTCATGCAGCGTCTCCACCGTCGCAAGACCGGTCTCAAGCGGGCGCTGCTCGACCAGGGCCTGGTGTCCGGCATCGGCAACATCTACGCCGACGAGGGGCTGTGGCGCGCGCGCCTGCACTTCGCCCGCCCCACCGAGACGCTCACGCGTCCAGAGGTCGCCCGCGTGCTCGACGGCGTCCGCACGGTGATGGAGTCCGCGCTCGAGCAGGGCGGCACGTCGTTCGACGCGCTCTACGTCAACGTCAACGGCCAGAGCGGGTACTTCGACCGCTCGCTCGCCGTCTACGGCCAGGAGGGGCGCCCGTGCCCGCGCTGCGGCACGCCGGTGCGGCGGGACGCCTTCATGAACCGCTCGTCGTTCACGTGCCCGACCTGCCAGCCGCGGCCGCGTCGTGGCCGCTGGTGAATAGGGTGCTGGCGTGAGCGACACCGACGGCCCCTACGGCGAGGAGGCACGCGAGCGCCTGGTGCCCGAGCCGGCCAAGCGCACCGACCGCACGTCGTTCGAGCGCGACCGAGCCCGCGTGCTCCACGGCGCCGCACTGCGCCGCCTGTCGGCCAAGACGCAGGTGCTGGGGCCCGCCACGGACTTCGTCCGCAACCGGCTGACGCACTCGCTCGAGGTGGCGCAGGTGGCCCGCGAGCTCGGCAAGTCGCTCGGCTGCGACCCCGACGTCGTCGACTCCGCCGCGCTGGCGCACGACCTCGGCCACCCGCCGTTCGGCCACAACGGCGAGCGCGCGCTGCACCAGGCCGCGGTGGCGTGCGGCGGGTTCGAGGGCAACGCCCAGACGCTGCGGATCCTCACCCGCCTGGAGTCCAAGACCTTCGACGCGGGCGGCGCCAGCGTCGGCCTCAACCTCACCCGCGCGACCCTCGACGCCTGCGTCAAGTACCCGTGGGGCCTCGACGACGCCCCCGACCCGCTCGGCCGTCACGGCGACGGGACGCGCCGTGCCGTCCGCAAGTTCGGCGTCTACGAGGACGACCGCCGCGTCTTCGACTGGTGCCGCGCCGGCACGCCGGGCGTGCGGCAGGCCGTCGAGGCGCAGGTGATGGACCTGGCCGACGACGTCGCCTACTCCGTGCACGACGTCGAGGACGCCGTCGTCGGGGGATGGGTGGGCCTGGACCAGGTGCGCGCCGAGGCCGCGGACGTCTGGGTGGTGGCGCGCGACTGGTACGCGCCCGACTCCACCGACGCCGGCCTGGACGAGGCGCTGGGCCGCCTGACCGCGATGCCCGAGTGGCCCACCGGCCCGTTCGACGGCGGACGCCACGCGCGTGGGGCGCTCAAGGGCCTGACCAGCGCGCTGGTGGGGCGGTTCGTGTCGTCGGTGCTCGCCGCCACGCGCGAGCGTCACGGCACCGGACGGCTGGTGCGGCACCACGCCGACGTGGTCGTGCCGGACGGCACCCGCGACGAGATCGTCGTGCTCAAGGCCGTCGCGGCGCACTTCGTCATGCGCACCGACGAACGCGTCGCGGTGCTGCGCGACCAGCGCGAGCTGGTCACGGCGCTCGTCGAGCGTCTGTCGGCCGACCCCGAGGGGCACCTCGAGCCCGAGCTGGCCGAGGACCACGCCGCGGCCACCGACGACGCCGCGCGCCTGCGCGTCGTCGTCGACCAGGTCGCGTCCCTCACCGACGTGTCGGCCCGCACCTGGGGCGAGAGGCTCCTCGACTGACGCCCGCGTCCGCGATCTGAAGCCTCGTGGTGGTCAAACGGCCCGTTCGACCACCCGAAGGCTTCAGATCGCGGACGGGGGCGTCGTCCTGGCCTGCGTCAGGCGGTGGCGGTGTCGCCGGAGCCGGACTCGCTGCCACCGCTGCGACGGCGGCGGCGACGACGGGGACGCGAGGCGTCGCCGTCGGCCTGGGCGCCGTCGGCCACGGCCACCGACGCGTCGCCCGCGGGCTGCTCGGCGCCGTCGACGGCCTCGCCGCTGCGGCGACGGGTGCGCTGGCGGTCGCGGCTGCGGGCCGGACGCTCGGCGCGCCCACCGTCACGGCCGCCGTCACGCCCACGCCCGCCGCCGGCGGGCTTCTGGCGCGGCTCCTGCGGGGGAGCGGGCACCAGGCGACCGGTGACGTCCCGGGAGATGCCGAGGTCGTGGTAGAGGTGGTCGGACGTGGAGTACGTCTCCTGCGGCTCGTCGAACGGCAGGCCGAGCGAAGCGTTGATCGTCTTCCAGCGCACCACGTCGGCCCAGTCGACGAACGTGATCGCGATGCCGGTGGCGCCGGCGCGGCCGGTGCGGCCGATCCGGTGGACGTAGGTCTTGTCGTCCTCGGGGCACGTGTAGTTGATGACGTGCGTGATGTCCTGGACGTCGATGCCGCGGGCGGCGACGTCGGTGGCGACCAGGATCAGCACCTTGCCCTCGCGGAAGCGCGTCATGGCCTTCTCGCGGGCCACCTGCGCCATGTCGCCGTGCAGCGGGGACGCGGGGAAGCCGCGCTCCTGCAGGTCGTCGGCGACGCGCTGCGCCGAGCGCTTGGTGCGGGTGAAGATGATGACGCGGCCGCGGTCCTCGGACTGCAGGATGCGGGCGACGACCTCGGGCTTGTCGAGGTCGTGGGCCTGGTAGACGAACTGCGCCGTCGTGGGCACCATCTGGTTGTCCTCGCCGGACTCGGCGCGGATGTTCATCGGGTGGCGCATGTGCTTGCGCGCCAGCGTGACGATGGCGCTCGGCATCGTGGCCGAGAACAGCATCGTCTGGCGGGTCTCGGGCGTCTTGGCGAGCAGGCGCTCCACGTCGGGCAGGAAGCCGAGGTCGAGCATCTCGTCGGCCTCGTCGAGGACGAGCGACTTGACGTGCGACAGGTCGAGCGCGCCGCGGTTGGCGAGGTCGAGCAGGCGGCCAGGCGTGCCGACGACGATGTCGACGCCCTTGGCCAGCGCGTCGAGCTGCGGCTCGTACGGCACGCCGCCGTAGATGTTGATCGTCGTGGTGCCGCGGTTGGCCGAGGCGGTGACGATGTCGCCGTGCACCTGGAGCGCGAGCTCACGGGTGGGGGCGATCACCAGGGCCTGGGGCTTGCCCGGGGCGGCGAGGTCGGCGTAGTCCGCGTCGTGCGGCGCGACGGTGCGCTGCACGACGGGGATGCCGAACGCGAGCGTCTTGCCGGTGCCGGTGCGCGCCTGGCCGATCAGGTCGGTGCCCATCAGGGCGACCGAGAGGGTCATCTCCTGGATGGGGAAGGGGGACGTGATGCCCTTGGCTGCGAGCGCGTCGGCGATCTCGGGCAGGACGCCGAGGTCAGTGAAGGTGGTCAGGGTCTTCATCAATTCAGTCGAGCGGCGCGCTGCGCGTCGGCCGACGTCGCTGCGCGGTCCGGCGCTCGGGACGGCCCTGGGACGCTCGACAGCTGAGGGTTCACCACCCACGCGGACGTCACAGCCGCGTCCTGGCGCCAGGACGGGTCGCTACCAGTGTATCCGCCGGGCGCGGCGATAGTGTTCGACCATGCCCGCCGAGCCTGTCGACGCCACGACCACGACCCACTCCGCCAGCATCGCCGCCTTCGACGACCCCATGTACCGGGTCGGCGTCGTCGAGCTGCTGGGCGTGCTCGCCTACGGCGAGCTGACCGCGTTCGAGCGGCTGGCCGAGGACTCCAAGCTGGCACCGGGCATGCGCGACAAGGCGGCCATCTCGGCGATGGCCAGCGCCGAGTTCGGCCACTTCCAGGCGCTGCACGACGGCCTGCTGGCCCTCGGCGAGGACCCGTTCGAGGCGATGGAGCCGTTCCGCGAGACCTACGAGCGGTTCCACGCCAAGACCGCCCCGCGCGACTGGCTCGAGGGCCTGGTCAAGGCGTACGTCGGCGACGGGCTCGCCGCCGACTTCTACCGCGAGATCGCCGCGTTCCTCGACCAGGGCACCCGCACGTTGATCCTGGAGACGCTCGGCGCGACCGGGCACTCGGAGTTCGTCGTCGAGCGGGTGCGGGCCGCGATCGAGGAGGACCCTCGCGTGGGCGGGCGACTGGCCCTGTGGGGCCGCCGCCTGGTCGGCGAGGCGCTCAGCCAGGCGCAGGGCATCGCCGCCGAGCACGACGGCCTCACCACGGTGCTCGTCGGCGGCGCCGACCGCCCGGGCATGGACCTCGCGGGCATCGGACGGATGTTCGCGCGCCTCACCGAGAACCACGCCGGCCGGATGGCCAGGCTCGGCCTCGCGTCCTGACCCGCGCGGCCGACCGCAGCACGAGGACGGTCGCGACGATGCACCCCAGCACGGTGATCGCGATCAGTCCGACCACCTCGACCGAGCCGACGCCGTACGGCGCGATGCCGACCAGGAGCACGTAGGCCGCGCCGACCACCGCCACGTTGACGGCGACGACCGTCGCGGCCGTGGCCGCGGAGGCGATCGGATCGATGCGAGGTGTTCGCGACGTGGCCCGGACGATCACGGTGCTGACCGCCACGCAGGCGGCGACGGTGAGCACTCGGAGCGCGACCATCTCGACGCCGGCGAGCCCGCCGAGCGCGAAGACGACCAGCTCGAGCGCCCACCCGAGGGCGAGCACGGCGACGTTGGCCAGGACGAGCTGCGGCACGCGGTTCATCGGGCTCCCTCTGCCGGCCCGGCGGCCACGGCTCCGTGGCGCCCAGGCTAGGGGCGGCAGCGGCGCGCCGTCAGGCGGTCGGGCGAACGACGACGTCCGCCGGCCCCGGGTGCGGGACCGACGGACGTCGGGGTGGTGCTGGGCTCTGCGTCAGCCGCCGAAGCCGACGGTGCGACCGTTGTCGGCGCCGAACTCCAGGTAGGCGATCTTCTCGGCGGGCACGACGACCGAGCCGCCCTTCTTGTCCTTGATCACCAGCAGTCCCTCGTCGGCGATCGCGGCACGCAGGGCCTCGACGATCGCGTCGCGGTCCAGCTCGGCGTCGACGGTCATCTCACGGGCGGCGTTCTGCACGCCGATGCGCACGTCCACGGGGTTCCTCTCGGGTCTGCGTCGCCTCCGCGGGTCCACGGGGCGTCCAGGTCAGGCTCTGCTCACCGTATCGGGTGTGCAGCCGCCCGCCCACGGCAGAGGCGGCTCGTCCGCTGCGGGCGAAACGTGCGGCCTCAGGCCGGGTCGTCGGTGCGGGGGAACCCGCGGATGCCGCGCCACGACAGCCCGCTGACGAGCGCGACGGCGTCGTCCTTGCTGAGCGCGGAGCCGTTGTCGAGCCACGAGCGGGCCGCGACCTGCCCCATGCCCACCAGGCTGGTGGCGAGCAGCTCGGAGGCGACGGGCGGCAGGCCGGTGTCCTCGCCGATGACCTCGGCCACGGCGGCGGCCGTCTCGGACGTGACGCGGTCGACGCGGCTGCGCACGGCGGGCTCGTTCAGCACGTCGGACTCGAAGACAAGCCGGAACGCGGCCTGCTGGTCGTCGACGTAGCTGAAGAAGACGTCCATCGTGGCCTGCACGCGCTGCTTGTTGTCGTCGGTCGACGCGAGCGCGACGCGCACGGCCTCGATCACCTGGTCGCAGGAGGTGTCGAGCAGCGCGAGGTACAGCTCGAGCTTGCCGGGGAAGTGCTGGTAGAGGACGGGCTTGGAGACGCCGGCGCGCTCGGCGATGTCGTCCATCGCCGCGGCGTGGTAGCCGTTGGCGACGAACACCTCGAGCGCGGCGTCGAACAGCTGCGCGCGTCGGGCGCTGCGCGGGAGTCGGCCGCCTCGGGGGCGCTCCTGGATGGGGGTGTCACTCACCGCAGCATCCTAACGACCGGCCGGTCCACCGGGACGCAGCCCGGCCGAACGGTGGGAAATCGGACGGGAACGGCGCCACGCCGCCCCCGTGCCGTGGTGGCACGGGGGCGACGTCGTCGACGGGTGCGTCACTTCTTGGCGAACGCGATCTGCAGCTGCAGGCGGTCGCCGCCCTCGAGCGAGCGGAGCACGCTGATGCGCGTGCCCGAGCCCGCGACCTTCGTCGAGCCCGACGGGTTGTCCGCGCGCCAGTAGCGGGCGGGGTCGGAGTCGTTGAAGGTGGCGACGCCCGGACGCTCGCCGACCAGGCGGGGTGTGCCGTTGTGGTGCAGCACGACCTCGTCGGTGGCCTCGAGCCCGAAGGTGGCGTCGAAGGACTGCGCCCGCTGGTTGAAGCGGAAGCCGTCGCTGGCCTTCAGGGGCGCGGGTCGTGCGTCCACCGGCAGGACCTGCCCGCCACCGGGGTGGGTGGAGGTGTTGTTGTCCTCGAACTCGCCGTTGGCGTACGTGACCAGCAGGCCGTTCTGGTACGGGTACCGCTCCACCCAGTCCGGCCTGGTGTCGCCGTAGCCGAAGTTGTACGGCCCCGTCCGCAGCGTGGCGTCGTAGCCGTCGTAGGTGCGGTTCTCGGCGAGGTAGTACTGCGGCACGGTGCGCGAGTAGGTGCCGTCGATGACCGAGAAGCCGTCGAACGTCCAGGCGCCGGTGTCGCCCTCGGCGCCGTCGGACAGCACCGGGGCGCCGTCGGCGGTCACGACGACGTCGTCCACGAACACGCCGTTCTCGGCGACCGCGGTGTCGGTCTGGTACCGGAAGCGGACCTGGACGGGCGCGCCGGCGAACGGGGTGAGGTCCCACGTCGTGGTCGCCCACGGGGCGGTGCCGCTCAGGCCGTCGTCGAGCTTGGTCCAGGTCTTGCCGTCCGTCGACGCCTCGGTCCAGAGGTAGTCGTAGTCCTTCTCGGTGGCGAGCTGGAGCGCGGCCGACAGGCTCGCGGTCGTCGTGCCGGTGAGGTCGACGGTGGTGCTCATGGTGTTGTCCAGGCCGTTGCCCTTGCCGCTCCAGAACTCCTTGGTGCCGGTGCGGGGGGTGTTCAGGCTCTCGCTCAGCTTCTTGTCCGGCAGGTTCACCGCGACGGCCTGCGTCTTGGTCGTGGGGCTGGCCTGGGACGCCGGGTCGAGCGTGATCTTGGTGTTCTTGCCGTAGTCGACCGTGGTGTGGTCGAGCCAGCCGAGCTGCAGCTTCTCCCACGCCCCCATGTAGCCGGGCTTGGTGCCGATGTCGGTCTTGCCGGTGTTGAGCCACGAGCCCGAGCTCATCAGCGTCCAGAAGCCGGTGCCGTTGTCGCCGCCCGCGGTGTCGTACAGGTCGGGCAGGCCGAGGTCGTGGCCGAACTCGTGCGCGAACACGCCGAGGCCGCCGTTCTCGGGCTCGGTGGTGTAGTCGCCGACCCAGATGCCGGTGTCGCCGATCTGCGCGCCTCCGGCGAGGTTCTGCGACGGGCCGGTCTTGCCCTGGTCGGTCGCGAATGCGTACCAGCGGTGCGACCAGATCGCGTCCTCGCCCTGGGCCCCGCCGCCGGCCTCCTCGCCCTCGCCGGCGTGGATGGCCTGGAAGTGGTCGATGTAGCCGTCCGGCTCGTCGAACACGCCGTCATTGTCGTGGTCGTAGCGGTCGTAGACGTCGAACTGCGCCAGGTAGCCCTTGATCTGCGCGGCGGTCTTGCCCTGCGCCTTCTGGTCGGCGTACCAGGCCGTCAGGGAGTCCTTGACGTAGTTCCAGTAGCCCTCGGACTCGCCGGCGGGGTTCTCGTTGGAGCCGTAACGGGCCTCGTTGTAGGGGACCTTGACCCAGTTGCTGACGTCGCCCTGCACGCGGAAGCGGCCGTTGGACTGCTGGGAGTAGAAGTGCTTGAAGCTGTTCGTGTCGGCGAACATCATCTCCAGGTAGTGGGCCCGGTCGAAGTCCTTGGTCCAGTAGGTGGAGTTGTCGTCGGTGGCGCTGCCGTCGTAGTTCCGGTCGGGCTTCTTGATCTGGTTGTGCACCGGACCGGCGCCGGTGCCGAGGCCGGACTTGGTCTTGTCGCCGAACTCGGTGAGCACGGTGAACACGTCGGCGGTGCGCTCGGCGTCGTACGCGACGTACTCGCCGTCGGCGATCTTCACCGACTTCGAGCCGCCGCGCTCGACCGGCTTCGCCTCGCCCGACAGGACCTTGGCGACGGCCTCCTGCCGCTGCTCGCGCTGCTTGTTGCCGAGCGGGTGCGCGAAGTCGTCCTCGCGGTTCTTGTCCTTGATGCCGGACTGCCGGGCCTTGTCGGCGGTCCCGTCGTCGGACTGGACGCCGAGGGCGGTGGTGCCGCCCGCCAGGACGGCCAGGGCCAGGGTGGCGGCTGCGGTGCCCCGGGTGAGGGTGCGCCAGCTGCGGTGGGTCATGCAGGTCTCCCTTGATGAGTGAGAGCGCGTCCCGGACCACAGGGCGCGACCGCAGGACGGTTCCCCCCTGCAACCAGGCTCAAACCTGCAGACCCCGACTCGTCCGCGTCACGATCTGGACACGGTCGGTCGTGCACCCGGGGACCCGGCAGGATGGTGGTCCGCGGGAACACCCCGCAGGGGTCTCGTGTTCTACGAGGCAACCGCCGCCCCCGCGAGGTGCGGCGCACCACGCACGACGATGCAGCTCACACACGAAGGAGACGCCGTGGCACTGGCACCGCTGGTCGAGCCCGCCGAGGAGCTGACCCAGGACGAGGTCCGCCGCTACAGCCGGCACCTGATCATCCCCGACGTCGGCATGGCCGGCCAGAAGCGCCTGAAGAACGCCAAGGTGCTCGTCATCGGCGCGGGCGGCCTGGGCAGCCCGGCGCTGCTGTACCTGGCCGCCGCGGGCGTCGGCACGCTCGGCGTCGTCGAGTTCGACGAGGTCGACGAGTCGAACCTGCAGCGCCAGATCATCCACGGGCAGTCCGACATCGGGAAGTCCAAGGCCGTGTCGGCCAAGGAGTCGATCGCCGAGACGAACCCGCTGGTCGAGGTGATCGTGCACGAGGAGCGCCTCGAGAACGACAACGTCCTCGGCATCTTCGAGCAGTACGACCTCATCGTCGACGGCACCGACAACTTCGCCACGCGGTACCTGGTCAACGACGCCGCCGTCATCCTCGGCAAGCCGTACGTCTGGGGCTCGATCTTCCGGTTCGAGGGCCAGGTGTCGGTGTTCTGGGCCCAGGAGGGTCCGCAGTACCGCGACCTCTACCCCGAGCCCCCGCCGCCGGGCATGGTCCCCTCGTGCGCCGAGGGCGGCGTGCTGGGCGTCCTGTGCGCGTCGATCGGCTCGATCATGGTCACCGAGGCGATCAAGCTGATCACGGGCATCGGCGACCCCCTCATCGGCCGCCTGATGGTCTACGACGCGCTGGAGATGCGCTACACGACCCTCAAGATCGGTCGCGACCCCCAGGGCGAGCCGATCACGAAGCTGATGGACGACTACGAGGCGTTCTGCGGTGCGATCAGCGACGAGGCCGCCGAGGCCGCCGCCGACTCGACCATCTCGGTCACCCAGCTGGACTCGATGCTCAAGGAGCGCGAGGAGGGCACCCGCGACTTCGTCCTCGTCGACGTCCGCGAGCAGAACGAGTACGAGATCAACAAGATCCCGGGCTCGGTGCTCATCCCCAAGGGCGAGTTCCTCAACGGCAACGCGTTCGACCAGCTGCCGCAGGACAAGCAGGTCGTCCTGCACTGCAAGTCGGGCGCGCGCTCGGCCGAGGCGCTGGCCGTCCTCAAGGGCGCCGGCTACTCCGACGCCGTGCACGTCGGCGGCGGCGTGGTGGCCTGGGTCAACCAGGTCGACCCCTCGCAGCCGTCGTACTGACGCAGCCGAGCACATGAGCGACGACGAGCCCGGGCCCGGTGGGTCCGGGCTCGTCGGCTTCTCCGACGACGTCCTCGACCTCGCCGAGTCCGTGCCCCCGGGCCACGTGGTCACCTACGGCGGCATCGCGGCGATCCTCGGCCGCGGGGGAGCCCGCCACGTCGGGCGCGTGATGGCCCTTGAGGGCGCCGCGGTCTGCTGGTGGCGCGTCGTCCGCGCCGACGGCACCCTGCCCCCGCACCTGGCCTCCCGCGCCCGCGAGCACTACCTCGCCGAGGGCACCCCGCTGCGGGGCCGGCTCGACGGCCCGCTGCGGGTGGACGTGGCTGCGGCCCGGTGGGCGCCCTGACGGTGTCGGTCACGGACGACTGGTGCGGGTTCCGACGGGGTTGCTGGAAGAGCGGCAACGAGGACGGTGGTCGTGCCGCCTCGCAGGCCGAGACGACCAGCCGAAGACAGCACACCCGACCGCCGGCCCCCATCGCCGCCGTCCTCGCTGCGCTCTTCCAGCACCACAGGAAACAGCCAGCCGGGCCCCGGCAGGGGTCGAACCCACACGAACTGCCCATCCACCCGTAACCCCACGCACACCCGCGCGTTGATGACGTCGGGACGCCGTCGCACCGGTCGAGAAGTCGACCCGCGTGCTGCGGTCGCCTCTTGCAATGGTGCTACGGCGCTTCTCGGGGGGAGCGGCCTCGGAGTCGGGGAGACCTGACGACGAGGCCGCTCCCGCACCCACCTGCGGCGCGCGGGCTTCTGTCGGTGGTGGCTGGTGCGATGTCCGCATGCCCCCCACGTACGTCCTGACCCGTCCTGCTGCCACCCCGCAGGCGGCACCGGTGCTCGACGCGAGCCAGCAGGCCGTCGTCGACCACCCGGGCGGCCCGCTGCTGGTGCTCGCCGGCCCCGGCACCGGCAAGACCACGACGCTGGTCGAGACGGTCGCCGCGCGGGTGGAGCAGCGGGACGTCGACCCCCGGCGGGTCCTGGTGCTGACCTTCAGCCGCAAGGCGGCCGAGGAGCTGCGGTCGCGACTGGGCGCCCGGTTGCGCGGGTCGGGCTCGCTGCCGGTGGCCACCACGTTCCACTCGTTCTGCTACGGCGTCGTCCGCGAGCACCAGGACCCCGCCGACTTCGCCGACCCGATGACCCTGCTCTCGGCACCCGAGCAGGACGCCCGGATCGTCGAGCTCATGGGCGGCGCGGAGT